>JASEHY010000009.1 GCA_030018555.1 Planctomycetota bacterium | reverse complement strand
GGTTCAGAGAGATGGAATAGCGCCAGAAATTGGTAGTATTATTACCTCTCAATGCATAAATAAAATCACCACCCATAGAGACTAAAGCACCGCCCCCGTAAACAGTTGCTGGGGTATCCGCCATTGCTGTCCATCGGTTTAGAGAGATGGAATAGCGCCAGAAATTGGCAGTAGGATCCCCTCCCAACATATAAATAAAATCACCTGAGCCGGGATAGCATAAGATAGCGCCCACCCAATAAAGTAATGGAGTAGGCGCCATTGGTGTCCATTTATTTAGAGAGATGGAATAGCGCCAGAAGGTGCTGGTATTACCCCCTCTCGTGGCATAAATAAAATCATTGCCCGTGGAGACTAAGTCACCGTCAGGGCAAATATATGATGGCGTACCCGCCATTGCCCTCCAGGCCGAGCCGGATAGTGTAATGGAGCTGGTCGGCGGCCCGAGCGGAATCTTTACGCTAATGGTTTCTGACCAATTCCTAAAGGTCTGATTTATTCCATATATCGTACCTTCTGCATTGGTCGCTACGCACCTGAAGTTATAAACACTATTTGAGGATAAACTACCGATAGTCGCGGTTACAACAACATCACTTGTTCCGTTGCCTATTGCCTGAGGGGTTGTGCTAATTGGATAGGTAACAGGAGTAGTGCTAATTCCATACTCAAAATAGACATCGGTATCAGCCCCGTTGGGATTAACCGTGCCGTTTAATCTGGCTGAAGTAGAAGTGATATTATCCGCAGGATTGGTTGTTACTGATGGACTTTGTGGTGCCGGCGGATTATTACTACCACTACTTGAACCACCTCCACCGCTACCCTGCCCTGTTAGAAAGAACATTAACCCCGTTATAAGCAACACAGTAAAGAAAAAAGACCTACTAATAATTCTGATTCCTTGGCATCGGATTGTTTCTAACGGGGCAAGTAGAAATAAAAATAAATATATTACTTTCCTGCTTCGCATACCAGCTTCCTTTTATAAATCGGAATCCGCCATCAAAACTAACGGATTCATCCTTTCTTAATTTTATTAGTAGTTTATCCTGAAACAGAGAAAAAGTCAAGCAAAATATCTGGCTTTTTAGGATTTTTCGTTCTCACCTCTTAACGCTTACAAAAGGCATATTGATTTATTCCGTTTCTTTTATAGACGGCGATTCTCTGTTTCTTCCCGAATGAAGCAGCCCCTCCGATGTTCATCGGGGCGGGAGGAACGACGCCGATGAACATCGGGGTCCTGGGTAACTTTATTCGGCAGTGGTGAATATAAATATTTTATCTGATAAAAGTAGATTTATATCGCTGTCTTATCTATATTTAGAAGATTATGAATAACACATATGCGATAAAAGTTATTAAGGCAGAGATTTCGGCATTGCGGTCTTTAATCCCTAAGATAAAGAGTGATTTTTCCAGAGGTGTTTCTGAGATATTAAGGTGTCGGGGCCGGCTGGTCGTAACCGGTATGGGTAAGGCAGGGATTGTCGGAGAGAAAATCTCGGCGACATTTGCCTCTACGGGTCTGCCTTCGCTTTTCCTTCATCCGGCGGAGGCATATCACGGGGACCTGGGCAGGGTTGCTAAAGATGATATTGTCCTGATGCTTTCCAATAGTGGTGAGACAGAGGAGATAGTTCGGCTTCTCCCTAAACTGAAGGAAATCGGGACCAAGATTATTTCTATCACCAGTTCCAGAAAATCCACGCTCGGTAAATATAGCGACATCACACTGGAATTAGGAAACATCAAAGAACCGTGTCCCTGGGGAATTGTGCCATCTGCCTCAACGACCGCAATGCTTGCCCTGGGTGATGCCTTGGCGCTCTCGGTATTCCAGAAAAGGTCTTTTACCAGAGAGCAATTTGCCTTTTATCATCCGGGCGGAGAACTGGGACAGAAATTACTGAAGGTTAAAGAAGTGATGCGGGCCGGCTCTGCCAATCCGATTATCCTTGAAAATAAGACCGTCAAAGAAGCCCTGATGGTCATTACCAAATGCCGTGCCGGTGCTATTAGTATCGTCAATACAAAACGTAGATTGGTTGGCATCTTCACAGACGGCGACCTGAGACGACATCTCAGAGAAGATGTCAATATCCTTTCTCAACCCATTAAAAACATAATGACTCGTTCGCCGATTACTATTTCACCAGATAGTCTCGTGGCTGAAGGATTAAGAATATTAAGAGACAAGAAGATTGATGAGTTACCAGTAGTTGATAAACACCATCATCCGGTTGGAATGCTTGATGTTCAGGATATTTTAGATGTCAGTAAATAGACGCACAACGCAAGACGCATCCCCCGCCCATAAGGGCGGGGGCAGGCGGGACAGGACGCACAACGGAGGGGCGTCCGACGTTAAGATGGTAATAATGGATGTTGACGGCGTCCTTTCAGATGGTTCAATTATCTTTGATACTAAAGGTGTTGAATATAAAGTTTTTAATATTTACGATGGAGCGGGTATAGTTTATCTTCACCGCGCCGGGCTTAAGACCGCCATTATCTCAGGCCGTTCGTCCAAGACCGTTCTCTATCGCCTTAAAGAACTTGGGATGACTGAAATCCATCAGAATGCCAAACAGAAAATAGAGCCGTTAAATAAAATCCTTGCCAAATATAGATTATCCTTTGACGAGGTCTGCTATATTGGTGACGATTTGCCGGATATTCCGGTAATGAAACAGGTCGGATATGCTGTAGCAGTTCGTAATGCCAGACCCGAAGTGAAAAAATACGCACATTTTATTACTAAAAATCACGGCGGCAAAGGTGCTGTTAGAGAGGTAGCAGAAAAGATACTCAAAGCCCAGAATAAATGGAAAACAATCCTTCAACGATATGATACGATTTCATAACATAACTATTTCTGTCCTCATCCTCCTGGTATTAAGCGGTATCCCCAGTGGGAGTCCCGCCTTGGCGGGAAGAGAGGTTTTTGCACAGGATGAACGAATCATCAACAACTGGTCTTATCCACACTACCAGGATAATAAACTGGTCTGGGAGATGAAAGGGAAAACAGCAGTTGAGAGTAAAGACGAAATAATTATTTCTGTTCTGGAAATGGTCTTTTATCCTCTGCCAGTGATGACTGACCAAGCAGAATTAACCAAGAGCGGCAAGATAATAATAAAAGCCGATATGGCAAGTTTTAAGAAACAACAGCAGACTGTCTCTTTACATGAAGGTGTTATCCTCAAAAAGGTTTCTGAACCGCAGGATGAGAATGATGAGACGATGCAAACGAAATTGTTGAATATTAATCTGGCGGATAGGACATTTTTCACCGATTCCTTAATCACGCTCAGTCGCAGCCATACCTCAATCAAAAGTAAGGGATGTTCGGGCAATCTGAACTTTGACTCTGTTTCGTTTCTCTCTTCTGTGCAGGCAGTTATCTATGAAGTAGGTAGCGGTTCTCTTCTTCTGGGAACAATCTTTTCCGGCAAACCCGGGGCTGATGAAGAGTTAGGGAAAATATCCGCAGTAATTACCATCACTTCAGAAGGACCATGTTCTCTTCAAAGAGCGAACCCAGAAGAGATGTCCCTGCCAGATGGAGTAAAGTCCACCGTCCCGCCGAAGCGGGATGGCGGAAAAGTCAAGCCGGTCAAGAGTACCGCCCAGCAAATTTCCTTACAGAATAAAGCCAGGGTCTCTTATGCCACTGCTCAAACCTCTGTGATAATGCCTACAACACTGGAGGCAGACAATATTACTCTTTTATTAGACAGGCGAGAAAGTCCTATTACCAAACGCAACACTTTCTATCTCTCAAGAATCCAAGCACAAGGGGCTGTGAAAATAAATGACCTTTTCCATACCGCTATATGCTCTGACCTTGTATTTGACAATGCAAAAGGTCATATAGTCCTTCAGGGGGATGAAAAGAGCTCTGCTACCATTCATCGGCCTTTTAATTCCACCCAAACATCCCCCCCCCCTTTACCTAACTCACCGACTATACACAAAGATAATGGCTCTTATATTTCTCTGTCCGCACAAAAGATGAAGATACAGATTGAGAAGAATAACATCCTCTTGATAGGACGCAAAGAGGTTGTCTTTGCAAATGAGAGCGTTTTCCTCTACACTCCCCCCATCAGCCCGTCGGAAAACTCTTCAGCATTACCTAAAAGCGAGAGCGTCAATAAGAACAGGATACAAATTACCGCTGACAATGACGCCATTGTCTCATTCACAGAGAATCAGATTTATCTGGAAAATAATATCAAGGTCTCACAGAAGGTGGTAAGCACTATAAAACCACAGCAGACAGTGAATTTTTTCGCAGAGCTTCGTTCTGACAAACTTTTCATAAACTGGAATCAATCCAGGAACACACTGGAAAAATTGAAAGCCCAACATAATGTTAGTATCGTCTCAAGTGAAAGCGGTTCAGCATGGTGTGAAATTCTTGAATGGCTCCCATTGTTAGGGGAACTTAATCTGAAATCAAATCGGCGGGTGAAACTATGGCATAAGGGTAGTTCGTCTGATGCAGACGAAATCATTATTAGAACCCAACCACAATCTGACAAGCCCTTTTCAGGCGGAGGATATCTCGGCGAGTGGAGTAAAATAGAAACCAAGAACAGAGCCAACGGCGCATTTAAAATAAATCCGCCTCCTTCCGATGAGAAGGATAAGGATTAAACGAGGAGGTAAATTATGACAAGACAGGAAGCCCTTTCATTAATGCAATCCCGTGTGAGCAACAATAATCTTCGTAAACATATTTTAGCGGTAGAGTCAGTGATGAAGCACCTTGCCCGTGAACTGAAGCAGGATGAAGATAAATGGGGATTAGTCGGTCTCCTTCACGACCTTGATTATGAAGAAACCAAGAACACACCGGAGCAACACACCATTATCACCGCTCAATTTCTTTCAGACAAATCTGTAGAGCAGGAGATTATTGATGCTATCAAGGCGCATGCGGATAAAAAGGAACGCGACTCATTAATGGAAGAAGCAATTTATTGTGCTGACCCTGTAACGGGCTTTCTGGTCGCTTGTGCCTTGATTCATCCAGACAAAAAGTTAGCACCGATTGATGTTGAGTTTGCCCGTAATCGTATGAAGGAAAAAAGATTCGCGGCTGGTGCAAATAGAGAGGCAATGCAAAATTGTGCCAAACTCGGCATAGGGCTGGAAAGATTCCTGCAAATATCTCTGGATGCAATGAAGTCTATCAGTGGTGATTTGGGGCTATAAATATGGTTCAAAGAGTTCAAGGGTTCAAAAGTTCAAGGGGGGCTTTCTCAACTTATTTGCTCCCTTCAGTCATCGTCCTGTTCTGGTTGATAATGACAACTCTCTTTATTCTTAGAGAAGTGTTGCCTTCTTTACCCGCCCTTACCCAGCCCTCTTAT
The DNA here is from genome assembly GCA_030018555.1 of Planctomycetota bacterium. GTDB lineage: Bacteria > Planctomycetota > MHYJ01 > JACQXL01 > JACQXL01 > Yes70-35. The sequence goes on along the minus strand of JASEHY010000009.1, from coordinate 11,443 downwards.
GCCGCGTATCTTAAAAAATCAGACTATGAGAAAGAAATTAAGATGGGCGTTTATTTGATGCAAGAGCGAATCGGTTCTTCTACCACTACCATCACACCGATGGCTGACAAAACCACAGTAATTTCCAATTTTACCACCCTTAAAGTGCTATCATTTCTGAAGGGTCTTCTGACCGACACCTCAGACCAGCATAAAAGGCGGGCAGGTCGGAAGCAGACCTCAAGGGGTTACTCTGTGCCAGCCGCCCCGAAGGACGAGCCTCCCGCCCCGCAGGGCGAGGCTCGCCAAAGGCGGCGCCACAGGCGGGAGGCAGATCCGCCTTCGGCGGATAAGTTGTCAAAGGTAGATGTTGGTGCCAACGGCGCCACAGTGAGTCCCCCGATGGACATCAAGGGAACGAACCTACTTGCAGTGAGCGAAGCGAACCTGTCTATTGAATTAAGTGGTCGTTCGGTCATTGATGAGAACTACCGACTCAAAGAATTCCATTTTACAGTAAAAAGCCCTATCTTAAATTATATTATAGAGGGTAAAGTGGAAGATAACCTGTTAAAATTTACGATATCAGACGGCAAAAAGACCACATCTCAAATTCTTCCTTATGTGCCGACATCCACGCTCTCAGATGGACTTTCGCCATTCATTTCTATGCCCCATCTGAGTGTGGGAAAGGAATGGGCAATTAATTCTATCAACCCTTTCGGTGGTTGTATGCAAACGCTCAAAGCAAAGGTAGAGAACCTTACCACGATAGAATGGAAAGGCGAAAATCACGATGTCTATGAAGTGATATTATCTGACCCTTCTCTGCCCAAACACTCCTTGAATTATACCGCTTATATCACGCCAGATGGCAGGATACTCAAGCAGGAGATACTTATGCCGGGATTTTATATTATAAGGGAATGACCTAATTTCGGATTTAGGAATAGTTTTTTCCCTGATAAGAAGCCCGAGATGAGAGTTCTTTTTCTATCATCTGGATTGCCTGATTTTTGTTCACACCCCATTTAGGAGCGATGAGATATTCGCCACTTAACTCGCCCGTTACACGAATCACGACCATCTCAGGCGGAAGCATCTCTATTATGTCACAGACCAATTGAATATATTCTGAAAGCGTAAGTAATGTGATGAGATTTTGTTCGTATAACTCCGCCAGACGAGTGTTTCTGGCGATATAGAGATGATGTAATTTTATCCCGTCAATGCCGAGAGCAATTACTTTCTCAACTGACTCAATCATTTCTCTTTTACCTTCGCCGGGTAATCCCAGTATAAGATGTGTCGCGATAGAAATATTCTTGCGCTCTTTTGTCCTCTTTATGGCAGATTCGTAATCACTGTATTTATGACCCCTGTTTATAAAGTCCAGTGTCTTATCGTGTGCGGATTGCAATCCATATTCAAGCCAGACGAGATATTTTTTAGCGTATTCACTGATGAGGTCAAGGACACTATCAGGCACGCAATCAGGTCTTGTGCCGATAGCAAGCCCGACTATATCAGGATGGACGAGGGCAGAGTCGTATAAAGGTCTAAGATGCTCTATTGGCGCGAGTGTATTGGTATATGCCTGAAAATAGATGATAAATTTATCTGCCTTATATCTTTTGCGGTAGAATTCCATTGATTTCTGGATTTGCTCCTCAAGAGGCGGTCTTTTCTCTAATCTCGTATACGGGCTGAAGGAGCGGTTCTCGCAATAGATACACCCGCCGACTCTGGTAGAGGGAGTCCGGTGAGGGCAGGAAAACCCCGCATCAAGTGATATCTTATACACCCGATGAGCGGGAAACTTCTCCTTAAGATACTTCTTGAAAGAATAAAATAACATACTTCTCTAAACTAAAGAACGGAAGAACTAAAGGACTGAAGAACTGTTCTTTCGTCTCTCGGTTCTTTAGTTTTTTAGTTACTTCTGTATCAGGTGCACTGCATTCGCCTTAAACAGGACGAGACAATTATTTCCTTCTCTCAGATTGAGTTCTTCCAATGATATCCTGGTAATAATACTGCTCAACGGAAAAGTTTCCATTGAATTAGGTGAGCGACATTCAAGTTGTATTTTATACTGATAGCCGAGTGGTATGATGCGTTTGATTGTGCCGATAAATCTGTTGCGGGCAGAGAATTGTCCCTGCTCTGATAGAGGTTTCATTAGTATAACCTCTTCGGGGCGAATGCCGATAATTACCTCGCTATCTGTCGCCACTATGCCCTGAGCAGAGATAATATTTTCACTGCCGTCTTGCAGTGAGCGTAGCGAACCTGTAAGTTTAATATGAACAACACCATCAGAACAATCCTTGACCCTGCCGTTAAGCAGGGTCTGCATTCCCACGAAATCAGCCACTTCCTGACAATTGGGCTTATTGAACACCTCGTCACTTTTATCCATCTGAAGAAGCCGCCCTGCGATAATAACACCGACGCGATGACAGAGCGAAAGTATTTCACTTCTCTGCTGGCTGACCAGAATGGTGGTAATCCTTTTTTCCTTTCCCGAAAGCATTCGGGATAAATCCTTGAACAGTGATTCTCTGGTGGGTTCATCAAGGGCGCTGAATGGCTCATCTAACAACAATAACTCGGGCTCAATAATAAAGGCACGCGCCAGTGCGACCCGTTTTTTCTCGCCGTTAGAAAGTTCTCCCGCCTTCTTCTCTAATATCTCCTTTATCCTGAAATGCCAGGCATACTCTTCAACCTTACGATTTATATTCTCTCTGGTCTCTCGTCTCAGTTTCAATCCTACCGTAATATTATTTCTGACAGTGGTGTTATAGAGCAGATGGTCGCTGAAGACCATCGTAATCTTCTTCCTGACCCCGATGTCCATCGGGGCGGGAGTGGTAAAATCCCTGTCGCCCATTCGGGCGTCGCCCTTCGGGGCGAACCTCGCCACAGGCGGGAACCTCGCCCCCGCCCGCTCCGACTCGCCCGCCTCGCCGCCGCCCCGAAGGGCGAGCCTCGCCAAAGGCGGGAGCGAGAGCGAGGCTGGGTCGGAGACGAGGCGAGAAGTGGGCGGGAAGAATATTTCACCTTTGTCGGGCTTTAGAAGAAGAGCGAGGATTTTTAATAGGGTGGTCTTGCCGGCACCATTCGGACCGAGAAGCCCCAAAACTTCCCCTTCTTTGACCGAAATAGAATCTATATCCAACCGGAAGCGTTCCTTTTCCCACTTTATACCCTTTGCGATGAGTAAAGTATTATTCATCTTAATCTGTGTAATCTGTGGCTTTCTGCTGGAGATGAGTCAATATAAGATTTATTACGAATGTTAGTAATAAAAGGATAATCGCAAGGGCGATAGCGATTTCCAGATGTCCAATTCTTGTCTCGGTTACTATGGCGGTGGTCAGGGTTCTGGTCTGTCCTTTGATATTTCCGCCGGTCATCATTACCGCACCGACTTCTGAAATTACTGCTCCGAATCCTGCCATTATTGCCCCATACAGCACTAACCTTGCCTCTTTAATCAGTATCCAGAGCATCTGCGGGTAACTTGCTCCAAGTGAGAGGGTCTGCAGTTTCAGTCCTTCAGGCAACGACTGGATTCCAGAAATGGAGATGCCCATTACAATAGGTGTGGCAATAATCACCTGGGCAATGAGCATAGCCAATGGGGTGTAGAGTATGTTCAGGAATCCAAGAGGGCCAGAACGCCAGAGGAAAATTACCACAAACAAACCTATCACCACAGGTGGAAATGCCATCCCTGTATTTATCAGACTTATGACGAATCTACGAGCCGGGAATCTACCTAATCCAATCATCGCCCCCAGCGGAATACCGATAAGCATTGAGATAAAAGTGGCTGAACCAGAAACCAGAAGTGACAGGAGAGTTATCTGCCAGATTTCCTTATTACCACTGAGTATCAAGTTCACTGCCTCTTTTAAGCCCTGATAAATTACTTCCATAAAAGAAATAGTGGCTCGCCGAATTCCTTTACGCCCAGTGTCCGAACAATCTCGCGGACATCTTCTGAAAGCAAAAACTCTTTTAACAACCTTGCACCTTGCACATTCACTCCTTTTATCTTCTCAGGATTGAGTTTTATGATGCTGTAAGGATTACGAAGTTCCTTATTAAAGTCAGAGCAGACCGTAAGGACAAGATGTTTTCTCATTGCTGAATATGTTCCCGAGTCAACCAGAGTATAACATTGCTTTTCTGATGCGATACGGATAGTGGCACTCATTCCCTGTCCTGATTCCAGATAGCCGGGATAAACGGGTTTTATTCCACAGCGTTTCCAGATTTCCATTTCACAATTATGAGTGCCTGAATTATCACCCCTTGAGACAAATCTACTCTTTGTCTGGTAAATTCTTCTGAATGCCTCAACTGCAGATGAGTCGGATTTCACTCCTGCAGGGTCATCAGAAGGGCCTAAGATAATGAAATAATTATACATCAATGGCTTTCTACTAATTCCGAACCCCTCTTTAATAAATTCTTCCTCTAATTGAGGGCTATGGGTCAGAAGCACATCACCCTCGCCTTTACGAGCCATTGCCATTGCCTCTCCGCTTCCCAGCGCTATTGTCTTTACTCTATAACCCGGATGTTTCTTCTGGAATAACGGGATTATCTTATCAAGAAAGCCGGTATCCTGCACGCTTGTTGTAGTCAATAAAATAATTGTTTGCTCTCTTGACGCACAACTATTACTATGGATTGCCAATAACAACCCACAGATTACACAGATTATAAGGGAAGACAATATTATTCTCATCATAAATATGTCCCGAAATCATTCGGGGCGGTGGTAAGGAGTGCGGCAGGTTCTAATGGCGTCTATCTGCCTTAGGAGAAGATAATAACTCTCTCGCCTGGGCAACGAACGCCTCCAGTCTCATCTCTTCTCCCGGATTTTTAATTCCGTCCACAGTTATCGTCAGAACCGGGATGTGAAAATCCTGCTTAAACCGTTTCAGCAAGGCAGATACAATCGTGCCCGGCATACAGCCAAAGGGGATGATATTGAGCAGACCATCAAATCCGAAGTGAGCATATTCTACTGCCCTACCCATACTTAATACTGCCTCTCCTCTCAGGTCAGGTCTAAGATATCTCGCCCCATACTTTACCACCTCTTTTGTGGGCGATTCTCGTGAGAAATTCCTGATTTTACCATCAAAATGCCGTCTGATTCTGTTTGCCTCACTTTCCTGAAAGACAAGGGTTATCTTCTGCTTGAGGTATGAAAGATACTGCTGTTTTAAGAGATAGTCCTCTTCCCTGATATAATCAATATAATCAAGCCACTCTTCAAATGGCGGAAGATGAACCTCTGCGCCAAGTGCCTCTAATTTCTGAACCACACAGTCATTAGTAAAGGGATTACTTCTCACATAGATTTCGCCGATGACTCCTATCCTGGGTTTTGTCCCCGTCTGGTCTTTCTTGATTTCATCAAAACGGCTCATTACCTTACTGATAAGTTTATCCCATTCTCCTCCATCCCTGTCGCCTCTCTCAACCAAAAATACTACATCTTGCAGAGCATCCTGATACACCCTACTTGTTTCACCTTCCTGTCGTTCATAAGGTCTGGTCTCTCTGGTTAATTTCTGCAAGAGGTCAATAAGGACTAAACCACGCCAGAGGTTCTTCTTAAATCTTGTTGACGAGAAGACCGCTAAATCATTATGAAACCCTTCGGTCTGGTCAAAGGTAACCAAAGGCACTTCTTTAAGCCCAATCTCATCAAGGACCATACGATGCAGTTTGTTATACTGTCCGAACCTGCACGGTCCTTTTGCAGAAGGCATAAGGAATGCGCTCTCTCCAGGATTGAAATCAGAGGCAGCCGTCTTCTTAACAATATCGCCTGTGGTAATGATGCTCGGGAAGCATTCCCTGCCAGAGGTATGTTTCCTGCCGATTTCAAGCGACCGTTCATCAGAAAGTTCTAAAGCAACCGCCTTGAGCCCCGCAGCCCTTAATGACCCTGCTACTATATAACCATGGTCGTCCATATAAGGAATATATATCGTCCGTCTCCCATTACTACTCTCCTCGCTTACCTTGCCGATAGATATTGTTTGCGGCGCCATTGCTTGTCCTCCGCCGCCCCGAAGGGCGAGCCTCGCCAAAGGCGGGGAGGCGGGCCTACGCCCGTCCGTTGCTAGGACGGCTCCGCCCGTACGAGCGACCGTTAATAGGTCGCCTTGGTAGCCACCATCCCGCGAGGGACTGGCGGACAGTGCCGCCCCGAAGGGCGAGCCTCCCGCCCTTCGGGGCGAGGTTCGCCCGGCGGGGCGACGCCCTGCCGGGCGGGAGCCCAGCGAACCTGCTTCGGTCATTCCTACCTTCTGGCTCTTTGAGCGATAATTGTTTATCGTATCTATGAACGCCTCTAATCGGGTCTGAAGCCCCACATCAGCACTATGCTCATCTATCTCCAGAGTAAGATAGGGCTTGCCAAAACAAGTCAACTCTTTGTCAAGGAATTTGGCAATGTAAGAATCAGGCCCACAATTAAAATTAGTTAGATACACCGCAAAGAGTTCCTGCCCTGCCCTGGCAATGTATCTGGCAGCGGAAAGCATCTTCTGCCCGGCACGCCAGTACATCCATCCATAATCCATCCCCACCTCTTCTGCTATTTCTGAAAGAGGCAGAAAATCTATCGGAAGAACTAACATTCCCAGTGTCCTGAGTTTTTCCACTAAATTAAGGTTCAAACCCGTATCATAACTGTTATATGACCTTGTCAGCAGGGCTACGGCTCTTTGTCCTTTGCTAAGGGAAGATATAATCTCATTGCCGCGTGTGCGATGGTACTTATCAAATCTCTCCTGTGCCAATAATCCCTGTTCAATAGCCATTTTCGTCCGCTGTCTTGCACCATATGACGAGCCAAGAACCTCTTTGCCAACCCTTTTTAATACATTAGCAATCTCTTCTTTCCCGCGGTCCATATAAAATACAGGAGAAAGCATCTTCACTGGGTATCTCTCATAGTCAATAGCACTCTTACTCGTATCAGATAATGCCTGGATATAAGGACAATTATAAGAACGTTCAAACCGTTTACTCATAGAGGGCATAGTAACGACAAATGGGACAAATATATAGTCCAGTGCTTTTTCACCGCCCCCCTCAAGGAGTTTGATGATATGACCATTGGCGCTTTTGATTGGGAAACAGGGTTCCCCTGCTATATTCTCCACCCCTTTTTTGACTATGGTGCGATTGGTATCACCTGAGAGGACTACAGAAAGCCCGAGCGAAGAAAAGAATGTCCCCCATAGCGGATATAAATCGTAAAATACAGAAATAGACGGGATGCCGATGGTCGGTTGACCGGTTGACCCCGCCTTGCGGGGTTGACCGGTTGACTGTAGGAGCATCTTCTGTCGCTCCACAAAAAGATTCGGTAGTTTCTCGTTTTCATCCGGGTGTTTCTCTTTCGCATCATTGGTGTCGTATTTACCACACCGGGAGCCGTAAGAAAGTTCAATAGTTCCAGAGTTCTCGGATGCAGTTTTCTTACTGCTACCCTGTCCCGAATCCCGAAGGCCTTCGGGAACGCAAGGACTGGGTTCAATCCCGCTGGGGCGGGACTCCCCAGCCTCGCTTCGCTTCGGCGAGGCGGGCGCTGTCGCTTCGTAAAGACTCGTCCTGTTAGGGATTATCCTTTGAACATTTGAACTCTTGAACTCTTGAACTTTCGTAAATTTTACCCGATGTATCTCACATTTATTCGGGCAATCAGTGCATTCAAAGGAGTCTGCGGTATGTTTAATGAGTCTCAGGTCAAAACCCTTAAAGAGCGTAGAAGATTCCGTGCTCTTTGCTATTTGCTCCATCTTTCTTGCACTGAGTGGCGCCGATGGCGCCACGAATGTGTCCTTAGCCAGAATGGCTACCCCAATAGCGCCGATGATGTCGTGATGCGGTGGCACTATTACTTTTTTACCGAGAACCAACTCAAAGGCGTTTTTGACAGCACGGTTAAAGCCAACCCCGCCCTGGAAAAAGATTCTATTCCCTATCTTTCTTTTTTCTACAACTCTATTGAGATAGTTTTCTACGATGGAAAAGGCAAGACCCGCAATAAGGTCATTTTTCTTAACACCAGACTGTTTATAGTAATTAAGTTGCGATTCCATAAAGACCGTGCAACGTTCGCCCAGAGAGCAGGGACCACTTGAACAAAAGGCACGTTCGGAGAACTCTTTATCAATCTTTATAGACAGTTTTTCTGCCTGTTCTTCCAGAAACGAGCCGGTGCCGGCAGCACAGACCTTGTTCATCGTGAAATCAACCACCACACCGTCTTTAAGAGAGATATATTTAGAATCCTGACCGCCAATCTCAAAGATGGTATCAACAGAGGGGTCAACCGCGACTGCGCCACGGGAGTGGCTTGTAATCTCGTTTTTCACCACATCGGCGCCGAAGAACTCGCCCGTCAGATGTCTGCCTGAACCGGTAGAACCAGCCGCACGGACTCGTACCCTGTCGCCTATTTCCTGTCCCACTTCATAAAGACCCTGACAGACTGCCTGGAGTGGTTTGCCCGCTGTCATCAGATAACGACGCGCCAGAACATTATTGTCATTATCTACAACTACCACATTAGTGGAAATAGAACCGACATCAACTCCAACATAAGCATCTATCTTTACTGCCGTCTGTCCCGACTTTGTCGGGAATGGCTCTATCTGGATTGAATAATCGTCGTCTTTGAGTGGTGAAAGAGTTTTGATGTCCAGTTTTCTCGTTGCTAAATAATTTTCCAGTTCCTCTACTGCACGGGAAGGTATTAGAGATACCCCGCGGATTCGTCTCGGCGCTCCGCTATCTCTAACAGATAATACCGAGCCAATCGCTCCCATAAAGGCAAAATATTCAGGGATAACTATATCATCATCGTTTATCTGAAGGATTTCCTTGAAGGCACGAACCATCCCTTTGTTTGCAGCAACACCACCCTGAAAGGCAACTGGTGAAATAATACTCACTCCTTTAGCAATATTACTCTTAAAGTTGCGTGCCATCGCAAAACAGAGCCCGGCAATGACATCACTCACGGGTGTGCCGACCTGCTGGAGATGAATCATATCGCTTTTGGCAAAGACAGAACAGCGAGCCGCAATAGTCGGTGGATTAGAACAACGAAGTGCCTCAGAGCCGACCTGCTCTATCGCAATACCCAACCTTGATGCCTGTTGGTCAAGAAACGAACCTGTGCCGGCAGCACAGATACTGTTGGTAGCAAAATCAATGATTCTACTCTTTCCTCCCCCTCCCCCTCCCCCTCCCCCTTTCTGTGAAATCTGTGGCTTCGGTTCTATTCTAATAACTTTGGCATCTTCTCCTCCAATTTCAATAATAGTCCTGACAGAGGGATAGAATCTGCTTGTGCCTTCTACTTGGGCGGTAATCTCATTGACGAATACTATACCGTCTCTGATGATTTCAGCAAGTTTTTTCCCACCTGTGCCTGTTGTGGCAATAAACTCAATCCCATCTCTCTCGTCAGACGCCCCTATCCCGAATGAAGATGCCCCCCCGATGGACATCGGGGCGGGATTCTTTGTAGGGACGGGACAAGCAAAACGGGAGAAAACATCCTTAAGGATATCACGGGTGGTCTCAAAAGGTTGACCGTGCGAACGGACATAATGTGTCTCTAAAACCTGTATCTTATCCCCAACGAAGGATATAACAACCACCTTAACCGCAACAGAACCAATATCTATACCTAAATACATACAAAAGAACTATTTCAGACTGTCCAAAAAGTCCACCAAAAGATACTTTTTAGACAGGTTGAAAAATGCTGTCATGAATCCCTTGATATATAAGGGTTATAAGGCGAGGTTTTCAGTCTCTGTCCAAAAAGTCCTAAAAAATGGCATTTTTCCGACTTATTGGACAGCCTGATTTACTAATGAATAACGGATTCTTAAGTAATTCCTTCTGACACTGAAGGCAGATGTCAAACCTGAATATTTTATAGACCTCATCCTGGAGTTCTTCTTCGGTTTTATCTTCCATTACTTTGAGCAATCTTGCGAGGTCTTTGGTAAAGTTTCGCCTGAGGTCTTCATCAGTAATTTCCATAGGGTCATAGGCGGATTTTATTTCCACCGTCACCTCATAACGCACATCCTCATTGATGAGTAAACCCCTACCACATCTGTCACAGATTAGATTAAACATATCGGTATTTCAAGAAAACTCCGTAACTATTTTTACCGCCCCGCTCTACAGCGGGGTAAACTCCGGCGCAAAGGACGCAAAGAATAGATAATGTTATCCTCTCTGCGAACTCGGAGTTTACCCTGAGCCCTTCCTGCGTCCCGCCCTTCGGGGCGAGGCTCGCCAAAGGCGGCAGGATAAACAAAGCGAAAGGTCTTTGCGGTGAATATTTGGAAAGAGGCAAGGGGAAAATATATGGGCTTTTTACCCTGTTTTTGCCCCACAGGAAACTCCATATATGAGCACCTTCAACCCCCATAAATGTCCTCTTTCAGCCATAAAAAGACACTTTTTCCCTAAAATCAGCCAAAAACCCCCTTTTCGCACCTAAAACCGCCAAAATACCCGCTCTAACCCCTTGAGAATAAAGGGGTTAGGAGCAGATATGACAAATATGACAAGAAATATAGCAAAATATAGCAGGATACAGCAGGGTTGGGCAGTGACTACACCCCCTATGGGTAGTAGCCCTAACCTCTACCCCGGATTATTCACAAAAAAAGTAGCGGATTGCCGTAAAACCCTTATAATATAAGGGAAAAACCAAAAGAAAGGAGGCAATCCGCTATGACACTTTGTCAAAAGAAAGAATATCAAATCAAACTACATCTTGGCAAGCAAAAAGGCAAGAAAATAGTGGCTGATTTCAGGGGTGGACAAATCACTTCTGATGCTGGGGCTTTACTTCTTTCGGGCATCAACCAGAAATATCGAATAACCGAAAGGATTAGCCGATGTTTAGTAGACCAACGAGATAATCGTTACACCGAATATAGTTTAGAAGATTTGATTTCTCAGCGGTTATTTCAAATTGCCTGCGGCTATGAAGACTGCAATGATGCCAACTCATTAAGAAATGATTTATTGTTTAAGATAATCACGCAACGAAGGGTAGAAGAGAATTTAGCCAGCCAACCGACCTTAAGCCGCCCCGATGAATATCGGGGTAGTTATAAAGAACTATACCGTTTAGCCAAAGCCATGATTGAATTGTATCTGGATACTAAAGACAAGAAGACGAAAAAGATTGTCTTGGATTTTGATATTACGGCGGATGAGGTCTATGGCGCCCAGCAATTAAGTTTCTTTCACGGTTATTACGGAGCAGCTGTTTATTTGCCCTTGTTGGTCTTTGATGGGGAGACGGGGAAATTAGTAACCACCATATTACAACCGGGTAATAAGAGCCTATCCGAATATCAACCTGACGAAACGA
>JASEHY010000099.1 GCA_030018555.1 Planctomycetota bacterium | reverse complement strand
ATTTTGCCGAAAATAACCAATACGACTCTGCCTTCACTGCATTTTCAAAAGCATACAAAATAGCCCCATACAATCGCTATATAAACTTAGATTTAGCAATCAGAAAAGCACCACTCTTTGCGATAGATATTAAAATCCCTGACGGATGGAGACCGCGTGTTGTGTTGCCATCAGATAACATTAAAATCTGGGATTTTAGAGAAGATAGCAACTCTGTCAGAATAGAGTTCATCCGTCCTGTAATTGAGAAAGAAACCATCACCTTTGAAGTGGAAAAATATATTACTCAGAATGATAAGGATATAAAAATATTACCTCTAATAATTCCTGAGGCAAAGCAATCGGAATACTATCTGGCCATCACTGCCGATGAGGATACTGCAGTTAAGGCGAATTTATCGGGTGCCATAACCGAAATCAGTATCAATAAACTACCGCCGTTCTATCAGAATCCCACCGCTATGAAAATGGCATTCCATTCTAACTCGTCTCAATGGACTTTAGGTCTCACAACTATTCCTCTTCTTCCTTTAGTACGGGCTAATATCTATACAGGGCTGATTATCAGAGAAGGTCAAATGAAGGTTATCAATCTGGTAAATTATTCTATCCAGAATAGTAAGGTTAATCAATTGAGAATCCAGTTGCCGTCAGAAGCACTCAATCCCCAAATCAGCGGTGATGCTGTAAAGAATATAATTCATTCGGATAACAATATAAAAGAAATTGGACTCGTCTCTAAAATCAAGGGTAATTATTCACTTTCAGTCAGTTATGATATTACCTCTGCAGATATTACCCAGATGTCTTTTGAGCCGCTCAAGGTGCTGGATGGCTCTTTAGAATCCGGTTTCATAATGCTTTCCCGGGGCAATGAGCGAACCGAGATTAATGCTACCGAGATAAATAACATCCAGATGATTCCATCTATAGAAAAGGAGATAGAAAACAGGGCATCGGCGGTCTTAAAACAGTTACCTTACCAGCCCACCCAGTTTTTCTCATTTAATAAACCAGATGCCAGAGTTGCCTTCAGTGTAAAGACCCACGAATTGAGCGCCCTTCTGCCCGCAAAGATAGTATCCTGCGATTTGTTCTCTCTCAGCCGTCAGAGTGGAGAAATAGTTACTTATGTCAGCACTGTGGTTGAAAATACTGCCAAGCAATATCTTACCGTAACACTACCGCCTTCAGCGGTTCTCTGGGGCACATATTTAGATGATAAGCCGGTCAAACCGATTGTTAATAATAAGCAGGAGATTCTGATACCACTGATGCCGGAAAAGGGTGCGCCTCGCAAACAGACCAATCTGGTCTTTGTCTATGTCCAGAGTCAATCCTCATTTACCGCTCTGAAGAAACTTGATTTCATAATGCCCAGGACAGACCTCAATATAGAAAAGGCAACCTGGCATTTCTTTCTGCCTCAAAAATATTATCTCGGATTACCACAGGGCAATATGGAGTTTGTCTATCACGACCCGGTCATTACCTATCCTTCCTTGAGCAGATGGGCAATAGACGGCGTAACCTCATTTATCTACAAACTCTGGATGGCTATCCCTCCGATTATAAAGAAGATGGTTCTCTGGCTCATAATTATAGTAATACTCTCTTTCGTGTTAATCAGGGTGATTAAGGCGATTATAAATTATCTCTTACTGCTCCGCTTAAACTGGAGACGAATAATTCTTTATGGAAGCGGCGGGTTACTACTTACAACGCTTTTGCTCGTGACTCTTTCAGTCGCTTTAATACCAAATTTAATGTCAGCAAAAACGATGGCGAAACAATATAAGCCAGCAATGTCGTCATCGTCATTAATGGTAATGGTAGAACAGAAGGAGAAGGATGAAACGTCATCAGAAAAAGTTGAGAGAGTGTATCTACCGAAGCACTCCTCTTCCGTACCTTGTGAAGAAGAGGCGATAAGTAAAGAAGCACAGGATTTTAGAGGCGATGTGGAACAACTCAAGAAACTCACTGACTTATCAAGAAGGGCAAGGGAGCAAGGGGAGAAAAAACAGGCATCAAAGGACAAGAAATCAGTAGTAGATGAACTAAAAGAAGAGGAAGCATCTGAATTTGATACTGACTCTCCTATCAAAGGTGAGGGGGCTGTTTATGATACGATTGGGATTGGAGGCGGTCTGGGAGGTAAAAGAATGGGGGGGAGGGGAAAAGTATCTTCTAAAGCAGAAAAAGCACCTGCTCAACCCGCACCCGCACCTCCTGCCCAGCCAGAATCTCCTGAGAAGAGCGGTAAATGGATAGTTGACGAAACAAGGGGAGTAACTTGGACAGCAACGGGTAGTGTCGGGTCGGTTAAAGTTGAATATTATAACCCTGACACTGGCGTCCGGTATGACTTGGCTGGCTCTCGGAAGTCAGAACAAATATTCGGTCGCACTGAGAAAGGTCGTTCAGTCGGCGCCTTGCCTATAAATGTTTCTGTGCCTTTACAGAATACCTATTATTACGCCTTTGAGTCACTCAATCTCGGCAAAAGCAGGGGTCAGATTGGATTCTATTGCTTTTCCGGTGCAATCGTACTATTTTTACAGTTGCTCGGCTGGTTTGTAATTAGCGGAACATTATTCTATGTCAGTCGCCAGAACCTCAAAACCGCTATTATTGTTAATGTATTTATTGCTATCGGATGCGTTATGGGACACTTAGTCTCAGATGGAGTTATCAAAGAAACCCTTATCAGCGGATTCGGGTTTTCCATAGTGTTATTAACTATCTTGATTATATATTATAAAATAACATCAAATACCGCTCAGGCGGGAAAGGAGTAGTTTATGTACACAACAAATAATAATTTGAGGATAACTATAAGTGGGGTCGGAATACTCATAACACTGCTATTAATAACGGTTGGCAACCTTGCTTATATTCAAGCCGATGAGCCACTATCTAAAGACACTTCTCTTGAGCCATTACCGTCCTACACCATCACCTCAATGGACACCGTTGGCAGTGTAGAAGGCGACCTGGCAAGATTCAGAACCAATATCAGCATTTCCAATTTATCAGACGGCTGGCAGGAGGTTCGGATTTTCCCGGCTGATGCCTCTATCACTAACTATAAAATCATCAAGGGCAAGGAGAAGAATATTATTCTCCAGCGAAAGAAGGACGTTTACTATTTCCTCATCGGCGTCAAGGGCGATTACCAGATTACCTTTGAACACCTCTCCCGTATCCGCCTTGAAAAATTAGGACGGACAACCACGGTCTATTTTATACCGGCTGTAAAATCATCGGTAAGATTTACCATCCCGGTCAAAGACGCCAAGGTATCGGTCTCGCCGGAAATCAACTACGGCATCCTCAAGGAAAAGTCCAATGTTACCGAAGTCCTGCTCTTTAATACACTTAAGGATTCCGTTACTCTTTCCTGGTCCACCGTAGAAACCGCCAAAATCGCCGCAGCAAAATATCTCGTGGAAGCACAGAATATCCTCTCGGTCAGCAGAGGAAGTTTGCGAATAGATACCCTGTTGGATTATTCCATCCTGCAGGGTGAGATGGATTCGTTTGAGGTTACGCTCTCTAATGACCTCAATATCATCTCGGTCAGCGGTGAGAATATCAGGAAATGGGATGCCTTTGACAACAAAGGACAGAAACTCCTGAGAGTAGAAACCCAGAGCGGTGTTACCCAATCATTTGCTCTGAAGATTATTATAGAGAAGATTCTTGAGGCGGTGCCGATGACATTTGTGATGCCTGAGATTATTCCGCTGGGCTGTGAACGTGAGAAGGGCTATATTGCCGTAACCAGTAAAAAAGACCTACGTATTGAAGCGGTCTCTCTGGAAAACATCTCGCAGATAGACCTGCAAGACCTGCCCACTGGTAAAAGTCCATCCAGCATCTTCACCCCGTTAGAAGTAAGTCCCCAGAGGGGACTGCCGTCTCCGAAGACATTAGGAGACGGACTTCTAACGGGGTTCACTCTGGCATTCAAGTATCTCAAGAGGCCGTTCACCCTTTCGCTTAAAGTTGACAATATTCCGCCCAAGGTCTTTGCCGAATTGATTACTCTGGCAAGGGTCTCCAAGGATTCTCTTCGGCTGGACACCACTATCGCCTATACCATCCGTGATGCCGGCGTGTTCCAGTTGAAGTTAAAAATGGACGATAACCTGCGCGTGATTAACATTGACGGAGCCAATATCAATAACTGGGTTCTAAAGAATAACATCCTGACCATTGACCTGCGCTCTAAAGCCGAAGGAACCTATAACCTGACACTGCTGACCGAGAAGAGCGTGAAGGAAAAAGAAGGACTATCACTGCCCACCATTCAATGCCTTGATATAGAACGCGAGCAGGGACATATCGGACTGGTTGCCTTCCCGGGCTTAAAGATAGATGTTGCTTCATTTGAGGGCTTAAGCCAGATGAATATCAAGGAATTCCCGCTCTCTCTAAAAGGCAAGAGTGTTACGGAAGGAAAACGAACGGCATATACCGGTCAATCAGAAAAACAGGAAGCAACCATCCCGCCTGAGTCATATCCTGATTTCGCCTTCAGATATATCAAGCACCCGTTTGTCCTGAAATTCACGCTCAGCGATGTCAAGCCGGAGATTATGGCAGAGGTCCGCGCCCTGATGAAGATAGATGAACGCAAGGTCAATCTCTCCTATACTATTCTCTACGACATCCGCAAAGCCGGATTATTCAACCTTAAACTCATTCTGCCCAAGGAATTACACATCGTTGACCTTAAGGGCCAATATATTGATGATTGGAAACGAAGTGGAGATGAAATATCTATTACGCTTTCTAACCGTATTGAAGGTGCTTACTCTCTTAACATAGAAAGCGAGGTAATTCTGGAGAAATTAGAGAAGGATTTCGCCGTTCCTGTCCTGAAGTTGATTGATGTCAAGAAGGAACAGGGATTCCTGGCGATAAAGTCAGACCCGATATTGAGAATCAACACCGACCCGAAGAATATTTCCAAGATGGTGGAAATAGACATCAAGGAACTGCCGCCGTCAATGGCGTCATTCATTCCTACCCTCGCCTACAAATACTTTGAGACGCCGTGGAGTGTGAAAATAAACATAGAAAAGGTCAAGCCCTCAGTAATGGCTGAGACATTCCAATTGGTCTCTATCGGTGAATCTGTGGTTCACAGCAGTATCACCACCAGATACCAGATTCTCTTTGCCACAGTCGGGCAATTCAAGGTCTTACTGCCCAAATCCGCAATGAATATTGACATCCGCGGCGACAACATCAAGCACAAGGGCGAAGAGGTTACGGATGAAGGACGGCTCTGGACAGTGTCGCTTCACGCACCGATAATGAATATCTATAACCTTTATATCTCATATCAGTCAGAGATGAAAAAGAGCGGTGCCGGTAACGGATTTGAGCCGATAGAATACCGCGGGGTGAAGGTGCTTGATGTGGAGCGCGAGACCGGCTATCTTGCCTTCGCAGCCAGACCTGATATGGAACTCACCCCTCCTGAAATAGAATCTCTCACTACTATTGATGAACGGGAAATACCTCAGGATTATAAGATTGGGATAGATGTCCCGATTCTACTCTCTTACCGCTATCTCAAACATCCCTACAAACTCTCT
>JASEHY010000098.1 GCA_030018555.1 Planctomycetota bacterium | reverse complement strand
CCGCCTCGCCCGCCTCGCCGAGCGAGAGCGAGGCTGGGGCGGAGACGAGGCGAGAGAGCGGAGCGGGCAAGACGTGTGATTCGTGTTCTACTTTCATTGGAAAGTGTCAATATTTTAGATATTTTTGTTGACATAATTAAAGATTTTCAGTAGGTTAATAAAATAGTTAGTGATTTTAATCACAAATAACATTATAAACACTTGAGAAATTATCGCTTATGAGTAAGAAGATAGGTTCTGTGTTGGTAGTAGGCGGCGGCGTTGGTGGGATGCAGGCATCACTGGATTTAGCAGAAGCAGGATATAAGGTCTATCTGGTTGACCACGAGTCGTGCATTGGCGGGACAATGGCGCAGTTAGATAAGACATTCCCGACTAATGACTGTGCTATGTGTACCCTGGCTCCCAGATTAGTGGATACCGGTAGCCATCTGAATATAGAGAAGATTACTAATGCAGAAGTAGAGAAGGTTGAAGGTGAGCCGGGTAATTTTAATGTTACCATTAATAAGAAAGCCCGTTATATTGACCTCTCCAAATGCACCGGTTGTTCGCTCTGTGTAGAAAAATGTCCGGTTAAGATAGATAGCGCGTTTGATACAGAATTAATTAAACGAAATGCAATATACAGGCGATATCCTCAAGCGGTTCCAGGAGCATTTGCTATAGATAAACAGGGTGTCTCGCCCTGCAGGTTTGCCTGTCCTGCTAATGTCAACGCTCATGCTTATGTATCTTTGATATCACAGGGTAGATTTGCCGAGGCATTGGAGGTAGAAAGACGCGATAATCCATTCCCCGCAATATGTGGTCGCATCTGTCCGCATCCGTGTGAGTTTGAATGCACTCGTTCTGAAATAGATGAACCGATTTCAATAGCGGTATTGAAACGGTTTCTGGTAGATTGGGAAATGAAGAATCCGGACAAGAAGCCACAGATTCCACAGATTGAAAAGCGGTCGGAAAAGGTCGCCATAATCGGCGCCGGGCCGGCCGGGTTGATGGCGGCACACGAACTGCGGCTCAAAGGGTATCAGGTAACTATCTTTGAGGAAATGCCAGAACCCGGTGGAATGTTACGATACGGGATACCTGAATATCGTCTGCCAAGGGATACAATAAAACAAGAAATCCAGTATGCTGTTCTGGATTTGGGCGTAGAGTTGAAGACCAATACGGCATTGGGAAGGGACTTTACATTGGATGACCTAAAGAACCCCGATGTCGCTCCGCTCATCGGGATAACTGGCTGTAACGCTCCTTCGTCGCCAACAGCCAGTAAACAGGGCTACCGGGCAATCTTTATCGCTATCGGCGCCTGGCAGGGCTTGAAACTGAATATCCCGGGAGAGAACGATTATCCGCAGGTACGAGATGCAACTACTTTCCTCAGGAATCTTAATTCAGGTAACCCAGATGATGTTAAGGGTAAAAAGGTGGCAGTAATTGGTGGTGGCAATGTAGCGATGGATTGCGCCCGTACGGGCTGGCGACTTGGTGCGAAAGAAGTTAATATTCTCTATCGCAGAAGCCGTCAGGAAATGCCTGCCAACCCATGGGAAATAGAGGAAGCACTTGAAGAAGGTGTTAAGATTACTTATCTTACCGCTCCTACAAAGGTCTTAGGCAGTAATGATAAAGTTACTGGTATTGAATGCATTAAGATGGAACTTTCTGAGCCAGATGGAACAGGCAGACGAAGACCTATTCCAGTTAAGGGTTCGGAATTTGTTATTCCCGTTGATATAATTATTCCGGCTATCAGTCAACAGCCCGAACGGTCTGTTGTGGAGGATTGTGGCATCAAGGTTAATCCACTGGGTTTATTGGAGGTTGACGCAGTAACACTGGAGACCAATGTAGATGGTATCTTCGCAGGTGGCGATGCGGTTTCAGGTCCTGCTACTGCAATTGAATCGATTGAATCAGGTCGCAGGGCGGCAATTTCTATTGACCGCTATCTTAAAGGCGAAGACCTGAAAACAGGTCGTGAAGAACCAGAGAGAACAAAAGCAATTAAGGATACCAAAGATATCCAGAAGAAATCACGGGTAAGGATGCGCACTTTACCGATAGCACAAAGAGTGGGCAATTTCAAAGAGGTTGAACTCGGATTTACTGAAGAAGAAGCAATAAAAGAAGCATCCAGATGTATATCCTGTGCGGTTTGCTGTGAATGTCTTCTCTGCGTAGTTGCCTGTGAAGCCAAAGCAATTGTTCACGATATGCCCAGAGAGGAAAAAGAGGTGATAAATACAGGTGCGGTGATTCTCGCCCCCGGCTTTGAGTTGTTTGATGCGGATAAGAAAAAAGAACTCGGGCTTGACCGTTATTCTAATGTAGTTACTTCTCTTCAGTTTGAGCGGATTCTTTCAGCATCAGGACCTTATCAGGGTCAAATCTTAAGAACCTCTGACCAGAAACATCCTCATAAGATTGCTTTTATTCAGTGCGTCGGTTCCCGTGATGTTGACCATAACTGGTGTTCATCGGTCTGTTGTATGTATGCGACCAAAGAGGCAATTATTGCCAAAGAACACCAGTCTGATTTGGAATGCCATATTTTCTATATTGATATCCGTGCCTTTGGAAAGGGGTTTGAATCCTATTACGAACGCGCTAAGGAATTAGGCGTGAAATATACTCGTTGCAAACCATCCTCTATTAAAGAGGTTCCCGCTACGAAAAACTTAATAGTAACATACTACAGCGAGAATGATGAGCGTCGGGAAGAAGAGTTTGATATGGTCGTGCTTTCCTGCGGATTGAATCCACCTGCTAAAATAAAGGAACTCACCAAGATATTTAATATAAACTTAAATAAACACGGATTCTGCCAGACAGGCAAATTTACTCCTGTAGAGACCAACCGGGCGGGAATTTATGCCTCCGGTCCTTTTACTGAGCCAAAGGATATTCCTGAGACAGTTATGCAATCGTCAGGCGCGGCTTCTAAAGCGATGATGCTTTTAAGTGAGGCACGCGGGACTTTAGTTGCTAAACGCGAGTATCCACAGGAGAAAGATGTAACAGGACAGGAGCCGAGAATCGGTGTCTTTGTCTGTCACTGCGGTAAAAATATCGGCGGTATAGCCAATGTCCCGGCAATCAGAGATTATGCCAAGACCTTACCTAATGTAGTTTATGTAGAGGATAATCTTTACACCTGTTCTTCAGACACCCAGAAGAAAATAAAAGAGATGATTAAAGAGCAGAATCTCAATAGAGTGGTGGTGGCATCCTGCACTCCAAGAACACACGAATCGCTCTTCAGAAATACCTGTCGTGAAGCAGGTCTCAATCCCTATTTATTTGAGATGGCAAATATCCGCGACCAGAATACCTGGGTGCATATGTCTGAGCCCGAGAAGGCGACCAGAAAGGCAATGGATTTGGTGAGAATAGCATTAGCAAAAGCACGAGTGCTTGAGCCACTCCAGAACCGTTTCATAGAGGTATCACATCCCGCTCTGGTAATCGGCGGAGGAGTGAGCGGGATGACCGCAGCACTGGAACTGGCAAACCAGGGATTTACCACTCATTTAGTTGAGCGTTCTGAAGAACTCGGCGGACAGATGAAACATCTTTACTATCTTTTAGAAGAAAATTATCAGCCCCAGAATGAACTCGCTTCTCTTATTGATAAAGTAACTACTCACCAAAAGATAAAGGTTTATACCTCAAGTAATATTAAGAATATAGAGGGCTCAATGGGTAATTTTAAGACCACCATAGAGACGTCAGCGGGAGAGATTTCCTTCAATCACGGAGTAATTATAGTGGCGACCGGGGCTCAGGAATACAAGCCCAAAGAATATCTCTACGGCGAAGATACAATGGTCATCACCCAGGTGCAGTTTGAAGAGAAGATAGCATCCCGCATGGCGGGATTAAATCCCAAATCCCAAATCCCATATCCCAAACTCCAGAAGCCCGAAATGGCATCTGTTGGGAGCAATCCTGATTTAGATAAGGTCAACTCGGTGGTAATGATTCAATGTGTTGGCTCTCGTGATAAAGAACATCCTTATTGCTCCCGTATCTGCTGTGGAGTGGCGATTAAGAATGCCCTTCGTTTCAAGAAATTAAAGCCAGACGCTAATGTTTATATCTTATATCGTGATATACGCTCATACGGATTTAATGAAGAACATTATCGCACCGCAAGAGAAAAAGACGTGGTCTTTATCAGATATAAAGATGAGGAAAAACCAGAGGTTATAAGAAAGGATGGCAAGTTAACCGTTACACTAAATGACCCGATTTTGAATAGAAGATTAGCGATTGAACCCGACCTTGTTGTTCTCTCTGCCGGCACAGTTGCAGAACCGGACAACGAGGAACTGGCAAAGAAACTGAAAGTGCCTTTGACTCAGGACAAGTTCTTCCTTGAGGCACATCTGAAATTAAGACCGGTTGATTTTGCTACGGAAGGTATTTATCTCTGCGGTTTGGCTCATTCACCTAAAACTATAGATGAAAGTATCATCCAGGCGTGTGGCGCTGCTTCACGCTCTGCAACAATCATTGCAAAGGATAAAATAGAACTTGATGCTATAGTCTCGCAGGTAATAGATGAAAATTGTGATGGTTGTGCCTATTGTGTTGACCCCTGTCCGTATCACTCCTTGATATTGATTGAATATATGAAAGATGGCGCAATAAAGAAGACCGTTGACCGTGATATTGCCCTGTGTAAGGGCTGTGGCGTATGTCAGGCGACCTGTCCCAAGGCCGCTATCGTGGTCAATAACTTCAAACTCTCACAGTTGCTGGCAATGGTCGGGGCTGCACTGGAGCCTCCTGCTTCGTAATTCGTGGTTCGTTGTTCGTAGTTCGGGAAAGTAAAAATGGATAAGTTTATCTTTGAGAAATTAGAGGTTTATCAGAAGACATTAGATTTTATTGGTAAAGTAATTGATACTGTCAGGAAGTTACCATCCGAAATCAGGTATTCTTTTGGTGGGCATTTAATAGAGACAGCAATTTCTATTGCCAATAATATTGCCGAAGGAAGCGGTCGCAGAGGTAAAAAAGAGAAACGGCAATTTTATAATATATCTCAAGGCTCTGCATTTGAGTGTGTTCCGATGATTACTGTCTTAGTAAGGAAGAACTTTATTCCCCAAACAGAGTTTGAGGATTTGTATAACATCTGTTATAGTATTTCCCAAATGCTTTCTAAACTTATTGCATCAGTTTCATTCCGAACAACGAACAACGAACAACGAACAACGAATTAAGGAGATAACAATGACTGAGACGTTAACAACGAACAACGAACAACGAACAACGAACAACGAGAATGTGTTTGAACCATTAGTTATTGTCTTCTGCTGTAACTGGTGTTCTTATGCAGGTGCAGATTTAGCAGGGACTTCGCGCCTCCAGTATCCCACTAATATTCGCATTATTCGGGTGATGTGTTCGGGAATGGTTCATCCTAATTTGATAATAGAGGCGTTGAGTAAAGGTGCTGATGGCGTCCTGATGCTGGGCTGTCATATCGGCGATTGCCATTATTTAGAAGGGAATGTAAAAGCACAGGCAAGAAAAGAGGCGATTGAACTTTTGTTGGATGATATGGGTATTGAACGCGATAGGTTCCGCTTGGAATGGGTT
>JASEHY010000097.1 GCA_030018555.1 Planctomycetota bacterium | reverse complement strand
ATCCTTCGCTTCGCTCAGGATGAGCCTGTTGTCCCGCCAAGGCGGGATTCAACAGGCTCAATTTATCGCGATAACTTTTGGAAGCGGAAGACTATTAAAATTTGTAGCGCTGGCAATACTATAGGCGCCAATATTGGGAACATAAACGATATCGCCTATCTCCAATTCGGGCATTTCCTCGCTATTGGAAATAACATCAAGCCCATCGCAGGTTGGTCCTGCTATGGTTGATATCTGCGATTTGCCTTTTCGCAGAATTTTATATTGATATTTACAATGGTCATAAATCAGTCCTGAAAGAGAACCATAAATTCCGTCATCTAAATAATACCAATGTTTGTTGAATCTAATAGATTTGCCGATGACTTTCATCACGAGGATGCCGGCAGAGCCAACAATTGCCCTGCCTGGCTCAGCGATAATTTTTATAGTGGGGTCAAAAAGCCGGTCAAGTTCTTTATTTATAACCGGCGCCATTCCTGCAAATATATCGTTCTCATAATCAAAATGCCTTATCGGAAATCCGCCTCCTATGTCCAGTATTTCAAGAGGAACCTGTTTCAGTTTAGCATCACGGAAAATAATGGAAGCCATTTCTAACGCCTCTACATAGTTTTCTACTTTGAGGCATTGAGAACCGACATGAAAACTTACCCCGATTGGTTTCAGTCCCAGTCTATGGGCTTTAATCAGAAAGGGAATAGCATCAGCCGCTTCAACGCCGAATTTTACAGAGAGTTCCACGATAGAACCAACATTTGATACTTTAACTCGTATCATTACTTTAGCATTGGGCGCAAACTCGGCAATCTTGTAAAGTTCATACTCGGAGTCAAATGTCATCAAATTGATAAGTTGTTTTTCTGCAAATTTCAGCGACTCGGTGCGCTTTATCGTATTGGCAAAAAGCATTCTTTCTGGGGCAACTGCGAGACCAAGAAGAGATTCTATCTCACCTTTAGAAGCCACATCAAAACAGATATTTTTCCTGGCTAAGACCTTAAGAATCTCTGGATGTGAATTTGCCTTGACCGCATAATAGGGCTGTATCCGTGGTAAGAAATTGTTAAAACGGTTCAAATTATTAACCAGTTCGGCACGGTTAATTATAAATAAGGGCGTGCCGTGCTTACGAGCCAGATTCTGTATCTGTTTCTCAGATAGTGAGATTCCGCAATCGTTTTTGGATTTTATCATACAGGTTATAGATTCTGAAATCTGTTTTATATATTATCTTTCAATATACAAGTCAACGATTTATCATCCCGCACATAAATTACCCACTGAGCGGGTGTGCGGGATTGTAATCTGTCATCTACGGCTCTGTCTTGTCCAGGCGAAAGGAATAATCAAGACACAGAATAGTTCCAAACGACCAGCCAGCATACAAAAAGAGAGAATCCATTTTCCCAATGGGTGGACAGAGTGATAATCTAAAGACACAGCACCAAGGGCTGGTCCAACGTTTCCGAGCGTTGCGAAAACGGCACTTATAGCACTAATAATATCTAACCCTATCATCATCAACATTGCGGAGGCACAAAGTGCCACGAATAAATAGAGCACAAAAAATCCCACAACACTATGTGCTTCATCACGCTCCAAGGTAATGGACCCGACCTTAACAGTAGTTACCCGATGGGGGCTTAACAGTTTCTGGAATTCTAATAGAACTATCTTTATGATTATCAGGAGTCGGATTTGTTTTAATCCGCCGCAGGTAGAGCCGGCACACCCTCCGATAAACATCAGTAAAACCAAAAGGAATCTGGCAATATTGGGCCATTTATCAAAATCAGTCGTAATAAAACCAGTGGAGGTAAAAATAGAGACAACCTGAAAGAGGCAATCTCGCAACATTTTACCTGACGCCAATATCTGGTATATTTTGCCTTCTATAAGACCAATACTTATAATCGCCACAGCAAAAAAGATAATAATAATCATACTTTTTAACTGTATGTCGTTTGATAGGGCACGGAAATTGCCTCTTAATAATTGATAGTGTGTCTGGAAATTACAGGCGGAAAGAAACATAAAAACGGTGATGATATAAATCACAAAGTGGTTGAAAGCTCCGATACTTTCCTTTTTGGTGGAAAACCCGCCTGTAGAAATAGTTGTAAAAGCGTGACAGAGAGCATCATAAAGAGACAGCCCTCCAGCAAGCAAGAATATAATTAACAAAACGGTGAGTAAGATATAAACCTCCCATATAATTTTAGAGATTTCCCTAAAACGTGGTTTTAATTTACCGAATGGTATAGAACCGCCGGGTGCTTCTAATTTAAAGAGTTGATATCCGCCGATGCCTAGAGCCGGCAGGATAGCCATTGCTAAAACGATAATACCTATCCCGCCCAGCCATTGAGTGAAACTCCTCCAGAATAAAAGTCCTCTGGGTAATATCTCGGGATTCTGAAAAATAGATGCCCCGGTGGTAGTGAACCCACTCATTGTTTCAAAATAGGCGTCTGTAAAAGACGCCACACCGCTTAAATAAAAAGGGAGTGCCCCGAAAAAGGGTAATATTACCCAGGTTAATCCCACGACGATGAATGCGTCGGAAACGTTAAGAGGAGTTCCTTTCTCTTTCCGAAAAGCATATTTACCGCTCATCGCCACCAGAAGCGTCAGTATAATGACAACAAGAAAAGAGAGTGTTTCATCAGACAATGCTCTATGAGGCGCTTGTTCACCTGAGAGTGCTATAGCAAAGGGAATCACCATTACTATTGCAAGTAGAATTAAAAAGGTAGAAACAATATAAAGGATATTACTTTTCATCTGCTTACATAGGCAATTATTTAGCGGTATGAAGTCCCCCTTAACAAAGGAGGATTAAGGGGGTTGTCCCATACGGGAGCCCGTGAGGGATAACAACCCCCTGACCCCCTTTAATAAGGGGGAATTTTTCAGGCGGCTAAATAATTATAGAAATCTAAAATCGGCTAACGGGAAGTAAATAAACCTTCTATTTTCTTTATGGCGTCGGGGAGAGCGAAAACAACTACTTTATCACCTGGTATGATAATGGTGTCGCCCTTCGGAATAATAGGAAAGTCATTTTTCACTACCGCCCCAATAATCATCCCGGCTGGTAAAGAGAGTTGATTGAGTGGTCTACCAATAATAGGGCTTTTGGGTAGCGCTTCCATTTCCAGAACCTCTGCACCAAAATCTTTTACCTTTATTACTGTTCTTATTCTACCGCGACGAATATATTCAAGGATAGCACTGACTGTAATTAATCTGGGATTGATAACTACATCCATTTCTATAGAGTCAAGCACTTGAACATAATCAGGGTTGTTAGTAAGAACAATATTTCTTTTTGCACCATATTTTCTTGCAACTAAAGAAGCGGTAAGATTTTCTTCATCATTCTCTGAAATGGCGATGAAAAAGTCGGCGGAGTGTATTTCTGCCTCTTTGAGAATATCAACATTTGTTCCCTTACCCTTGATAACTACTGCTTTGTCCAGAAGAGCAGATGCCCTTTCGGCTTTTTCCTCGTTCGGCTCCAGAATGATAACTTCCTTAATATTATCTTCTAATTGTTTTGCCAGTTTCAACGTGATATCACTGGCATCGTAAATAATCACGCGCTCCACATCCCATACCCTTCTGTTCAAAAGAGGCAGGAATAATGAAAGAGTATCTTTAGCAACAACCACATAGATATCATCGCCTTCTTTTATGTCATCATTCCCGTGAGGGACAAAAATCTGATTGTTGCGGGAGATACCGACTATCAAAAAGACGTCGGTCTCGGATATCTCTGAGAGTTCAGAAAGTTTTTTGCCGATAACCTGTGCGTCTGGCGGGACATTAAATCCGCAGAAGAGCAATTCTCCATTGACAAACTCTGAGACATAAGTGGCGCTGGGAATCTTCAGTATCTTAGTAATCTGTTTTATTATCATTCCATCCGGGTTTACAAAACGGTCAACATATTTGTCCTTGGTCAAGGCAAAAGATGACAACTCCTCATTACGGACTCTGGCAACCCTGGTTTTAGGCCCAAAATGAGAGGCAATCATACAACTTAATATGTTCACTTCATCTATATTAGTAACCGCAATGACCATCTCGGCTGATTCAATGCCGGCTTCTTTCAGGGTACTGATGTTGGTTCCCTGCCCGACAATTGTCATAATATCAAGTGTCTCGGAAATATCTTTTATTCTGTCGGCATCTTTATCAATTATGGTAACATCATGCCCCTCTTTAGAGAGCATCTCTGCCAGATTTACCCCGACAATACCTGCACCAATAATAAGTGTTTTCATAAAATGGCACCTTTTGATATAATAATAATATCATTCGGACTAACAGTAAATCTTTTCTTGTCCTCCTCAAGATTATAACCAATCTCAATGCCTTCGGGTATTTTGACATCTTTATCAATAATAGCATTTCTGATTTTAGCATAGCGACCGATATTTACATTCTCAAAGATAATAGAATTTAAGACCTGAGAGAAACTATTTACGCGGACATTTGGAGAAAGAATAGAGTTCCTGACCTGTCCACCGCTGATAACACAGCCGGGCGAGACCATAGAATCCAGTGCTATACCGAGGCGGTTATCGTTTTCTCCCCCAGCAAAGACAAATTTGGGTGGTGGCATTTGAGGTGCCGCCGTGTGAATGAGCCATTCTTTATCATAAAGATTCAGAAGCGGTGTAACACTGACCAAATCCATATTTGCCTGATAATAAGCGTCTATTGTTCCAACATCGCGCCAGTACTTGGCTTCTTTCTTATTCTCATCAATGAAGTTAAAGGCAAGGGTTTTATATTTATCAATAGATTTGGGAATGATATCGCGTCCGAAGTCATGACTGCTTTTATGGTCGTCTTTATCCTCCTGAAGGATTCTGTATAATGCTTCACTCTTAAATACATAAATGCCCATAGAAGCCAGGCAGGTATCAGGATGGGAAAGAGTGGTTTTTACCTCGTCTTCTTTGGGCTTTTCTGCAAAACCTACTATATTAGAATTTTCGTCCACTTGCATAATTCCGTAAAGATTTGCGGTCTTTACTGGCACTTCAATAGCGGAGACTGTAATATCAGCATCGCTATCACGGTGGAATCTGAGAATATGATTATAGTCCATTTTATAGACATGGTCGCCTGCCAGGATAAGAACATTTTCTGGACTCTCTTTTTCTACAGAATAAAGGTTCTGATATACCGCGTCCGCAGTGCCGAGATACCAATGGTCAGAGACTCTTTGTTGTGGAGAGATTGTTTCAATATATTCACCAAGCGCTGAGCAAAGGAAACTCCACCCCTCGCGTATATGACGATTGAGAGAAATACATTTATACTGAACAAGCACTATAGTTTTTCTCAGATTGGAGTTAATAGCATTAGAGAGCGAGAAATCAATAATGCGGTAGATACCACCAAAAGGCACAGCCGGCTTGGTGCGGTCACGGGTCAAAGGATCCAACCTGTCACCTTTCCCCCCTGCCAGAACAACCACCAAAACTTTTTTGAGTAATTTTACCATATATTTCGTTGTAATTCTTCCCGCACATAGATTGTGTGCGGGGAGATAAAGAGGGTTGTCCCCCTTTATCAGAGAGGGCACAAACAACCCCCCTGTTCCCCTTTATTAAGGGGGAATATCCCGCTTTAGCGGGAAGGCATCAGCGCGAGTTTCAGGGCA
>JASEHY010000096.1 GCA_030018555.1 Planctomycetota bacterium | reverse complement strand
ACGAGCCCCTTCGGGGCTCTCGCAATGACAAAAGAGGGGTTTGTCAACAGTCTCAACTTACCCGTTCCGCCCGTACGGGCGTCAGGGTTCGTGGAGTGTGCCGGGTAACTGGCTCTAAGAGAGGTAATCTGATATGCCAAAATATGTTTATGAAGGAGTTAACCGTGCCGGTAAAAAAGTGTCCGGTGAGGTAGAAGCAACCTCACCACAGGAAGCAACCAACCAAATCAGGGGAATAGGACATTTTCCTTCTATGGTCAAGGAGAAAACCGCGGGCTTGGCAGTTCCGACAACTACAACTAAACCCAAGAAAAAGTTCTATATCGGGGGCGTGGGACAGAAAATACTGACTCAGTTTACGGTTCAGTTGGCAACCCTTCAGGATGCAGGACTTCCTCTGCTACGAAGTCTTAAGATTCTCGCGGCTCAATTAAAACCATCTCTAATGAAAGATGTAATTACTGAGGTATCTACGGATGTGGAAACAGGTAATTCATTCTCAGAATCATTGGGAAGACACCCCCGTGTTTTTGACCGCCTTTATGTTAATATGGTTAAGGCCGGTGAGGCAGGCGGTGTCCTTGATACAGTCCTGATAAGACTGTCAGCCTTTATGGAAAAAGCCCAAGCATTAAGACAAAAAGTCATCGGTGCGATGACTTACCCAGCGGTTGTCATCGTTATAGCAGTTCTAATACTCACGGTAATTATGACCAAGGTCGTCCCTCAATTCAGCAAAATCTTTGAGGAGATGGAACTTGGCAGAGGACTTCCTCCCCAGACAGAAATACTGATGAGTTTCAGCAGAGTCCTTGTTGATTGGTGGTTCTTCATACCAGTTATTCCGGTAGCAATTTACTTTGCCAGTGTAGGCATTGCTCGTACCCCACAGGGCAGACTTACTATTGATAGAGTAAAACTGAAGATACCGCTTTTTGGCATTATTTTCCGTAAAGCAGCCGTTGCCAGATTTTCCAGAACATTCGGCACTTTACTTAATAGCGGTGTTCCTATACTTGAGGCATTAACTATTGTAAAAAATACGGTCGGCAATGAGGTTGTTGCCAGCGCCATACAACATGTCCATGACAGTATCCGCGAAGGCGAAAGTATTGTTGCCCCTCTCTCGGAAAGTAAGGTCTTTGATATGATGGTTCTAAATATGATAGAAGTCGGAGAGGAAAGCGGTGAACTTGATAAAATGCTTCACAAGATTGCGGATAATTATGAAACGGAAGTTGATGCATTGGTATCATCGCTAACTACTATTATTGAGCCGGCTATCATTGTATGCTTAGGCGTAGCGGTCGGTTTTATTGTGATAAGTCTGTTCTCACCATTAGTGGTATTAATGCAAACTCTGGCAACAACGAAATAATACCAAGAAAACTTCGTAACCAGAGAACGAAACCACAGATTACACAGATAGCACAGATTTTCTATCGGTGTAATCTGTGAAATCTGCCCGTTCCGCCCGTACGGGCGTCAGGGTTCGTGGAGTGGTTGCTTTTTATACTTTCCTATACTACAAGATATGTCCCTGCGCTATAAAATATTACTGGCTCTCACTGCGGTAATGATACTTATACTTGGCATATTAACATTCCATCTCTGGATAACTGCGTGGGGGAGGATTGAGACCAACCAACGAGGTATGGCTGAACTGTTAAAAAGCGTTGCCCAGGATTGGCTGGCTGAAGTGCATACCTCAAAAGATTGGGAAACTCTTAAATCGCGGCTTAATTACTCTACGCTATTTACAAATTGGGTAATTGTAGATGAAAATCTTTTGCCTGTAATTTCTGCCGCTCCCATTTCAAATCAGGATATCTTTAAGAAGGATAAACTTATTGCTGAGGTGATGCAGAGCCGTCAGCCGATATTTCGTGATGGTTATGTTATTGCACCACTGATTATGCCTGATAATAGACTGCTTGTAATGAAGATGGAAACAACCCGTCTATCCGGCCTTGATTTTAACCCGATTGAATCAGTAAAAACTATTCTTGTGGTAATGCCTCTGGGAACATTGATACTCATTCTCAGTATGTATATTTTGCTGACCAAACTGGTTCTCAATCCTATAGAAATGCTTTCTAAAGCGAGTATGGGAATTGCCTCTGGAAACTATCAGGTGAATCTGCCGATAACGAGAAGTAAAGACGAAATCGCTCAGCTCGTAACCGCATTCAGAACAATGGCAAAAGAACTACACGAGTATCAAACCGATATGGAAGGCAAGATACAGGAGGCACGAGAACGAATACAGGCGACCGAGGCGCAGTTAATTGTCGCACAACGTTTATCAGCCACAGGAACTCTTGCCGCCGGCATTGCCCACGAGATAAATAATCCCTTAGGGGGCATTCTCAACGCCGCTGACGCTCTCAAGAAAGGACAACTTGATAAATCTCAGACCCAACAATATCTTGATATTATTATTGATGGATTGCTTAGAATTCAGGATATTCTCAAAAAGATTCTCCAGTCATTCTCTCACCGTGTTTCACCACAACCACTTGATTTGAAGATTATAATTGAAAGAGCAATCTCTCTGGTTCGCCATCGCATTGATGAAAATAAAATTACTCTATCTAATACCATTCCCTTTTATTTGCCTCAGGTGTTTGCTGATGCTACTGAACTACAGCAGGTATTCCTTAATCTTCTGATGAATGCGGTGGATGCCATCGTCGCTAAAAACAGTCCTGATAAAAAGATAGAAATATTCCACGAATCTAATGATAAATTAATCACTATTTCTATCCGTGATAGTGGCATCGGAATGGATAAAGAACAGATAGATAGTGCTTTTGATATGTTTTATACTACTAAACAGCCCGGTCAAGGCACAGGGTTAGGATTATCTGTGGCATACAACATAATTCAGAACCACGGTGGCAAGATAACCATTCAGAGCGAGAAGAATATAGGCACGACTGTAAAGTCATCGCTACCTGTGCTCAGGAAGAAAATAGAAACGATGATAGCCGCTGGCAAATAGAAATAGCCGAAGACAGAAAACAGCATATTGGTTTAATAGTAGTCAAGTAAGAATACGAGTTACGCAATTACGAACAAATCGCCTTTTTTGTCATTGCGAACGAAGTGAAGCAATCTCGTCGGGATTGCTTCGTCGCTTCGCTCCTCGCAATGACAGGAAGTGCGTAACTCGTATAAGAATATCCAATTTTATTAGTTTGAATCTTTGATAATAATTTCACCGGGCAGACACATCTTGAATTCTTTCCTGATAATTGCCTCTTGATAGATAGGGTCGTCAGAAATGGATTTTATCTGCATTTTCAGAATCTCGTTTTCTTGTGCGATGTCGGCAATTTCCTTACTCATAAGCAGAGAATAATTCTTTAATATTGTATTTTTACGATATGCTGATATAGAAGTGGTAAGTAAAAATGTAATAATTGTAGCAGATATAAAAACCCAGAAAAGATTCCACCAACCTGACCAATTATTTTTAGGTCCAATTTGATATTTATACATAATTTAACTTGACTCTAATAGAGTTTTTGTATAGACTCCTTTCTCAAGTAAAGGTTATATCGTCATTTGGACAGACAAAACTTTAATCAATTATTATTATGCGTCTGCCTATCACCAGATATGCAATTAATGAGATACTGATAATGTTGCTCATCACTGCGGTGATAGGATATTTTTTATATCAGGTTGCGTCGGCACTATTGATATTCCCTGTAATAGTATTTCTTTTTACTTTATATTTTTTCCGTGACCCCTATCGGGTGATACCGGCTGGTGATAACCTTATAGTAGCACCCGCGGATGGAAGGGTTATAGAAATTAGTGAGGTAATTGAAAACACTTTTATAAAAGAGCCATCCATTAAGATTGCCATATTTCTTTCGTTATTTAATGTTCACATTAATAGAGCTCCCTGTGATGGAAAAATCGTTATGCTTGAGTATAGAAAAGGAGATTTTTGGGTAGCATCAAAACCTGAAGCAAGTGGATTGAATGAACGAAATTCTATCGGGCTAATTTCTCCTATAGCAGGAAAGATTCTGGTGCGCCAGATTGCCGGTATCATCGCTCAGAGAATAGTGTGTAACCTTAACCTAAATGAAGCGATTAAAAAAGGAATGCCTATCGGGATGATAAAATTCGGCTCCAGAACCGAAGTATTTATTCCTCGCAATAAAGTGGAAAATCTTGGTATTAAACTAAATGATAAGGTAAAAGGTGGCGAGACAATATTAGGAGTTATCAAACAATGACACTAAAACTCAAGAAACTGAAACTAGTACCGATATTTCCATCAGTGTTAACATTAGCAAATCTTCTTTGTGGATTTGGTGCCTTATATTATATAATGAGAGCAGAGTTTTTGAGTGCTTGCTGGCTGGTGTTTATCGCTATGGTTTTTGATATGCTTGATGGGAAAATCGCCCGCTATGCCAAATCTTCTTCAAGTTTTGGCATACAGTTAGACTCGCTGGCTGATGTCATCTCTTTTGGACTTGTCCCTGCTTTTCTACTGTTGAAACTCGCTATTATTATCACACCTGATATTCATCCCAGATTCGTCTGGGTAGTTTCAGCATTTTATCTGGTGTGTGCTACATTAAGACTGGCACAATTTAATATCAGGGCAACCACAAGAGAAGAAGACCATCAATATTTTTACGGGTTACCCACTCCCGGTGCTGCGGGGGTCATAATAAGTTTAACTATTCTTTATCTTCACTATAAGAATTTTGATATTATTATATTAGCACTACCATTTGTGAGTATCATTATTTCTATGTTAATGGTAAGCAAATTTCGTTATGTTCACTTTATGAACAGGTTTTCAAAAGATAAACCTTTTATCAGACTGGTGGAAGTAATTCTGGCTGGGTTGTTTATAATATACTTTCAGGAAATTGCTATTAGCGTGGTATTTTTGATATTTGCATTAAGTGGACCTTTCAACCAACTCAGAATCAAAATATTCTCCTCACGGAAAATAGCCGCAACTATTGAAGACCACTCGGGCAGCAGGAATAGTAATAATGTTTAAACAAGTTTATATCGCCCTGGGGACTAATCTGGGCAATAAAAAACTCAATATTAGGCGAGCAACTACTTCTATTAAACAGATTAAACATATTTATATCACCAAAATATCAAGATTTTATAAAACTATTCCAGAAGGCAATCCGCATCAGCCGAATTTTATAAATGCGGTAGTAGAAATAAAAACTTCTCTTACTCCAATACAATTACTCAACAAACTACTTAAGGTGGAAAAAAATATGGGAAGAATGCGGAAGAAGATGGCAAAAAGAAGTCAACCAAGGATAATTGACCTTGATATACTTTTATATGAAAGCACTGTTCATCGTAGCAGAGGGCTTATTATTCCCCATCCATCTATGCACAAACGTCGTTTTGCCCTTGAGCCGTTATGCGAAATTGCCCCTACACTGAAACATCCCTTACTCAATAAACCAGTTAATGAATTACTTGGCAAACTTATTATACTACCGCGAAACTACATCAATTCTTATGCAATAACTTCTTGAAGTATATAGTAATTTATGTTAGAATTTACTACAAGCGGTTTCATAAGGTATTGGAAGTAGCGGTCGGATTTATCCGACTCATATTTTGTGCGACCCTTCAGACCCTGACGGGTTCTTCAGGGCAAGAACCCGGAACGGGTAAATCGCACCGCTACA
>JASEHY010000095.1 GCA_030018555.1 Planctomycetota bacterium | reverse complement strand
CTGGCAATCAGAGGCAGGGGGGGAGGGGGGCAGGGGTATCCCCCTTCGTATAACTCCTTATAAATCAATGGGGTTGTCCCGCCAGGGCGGGACGAAGGTGTTCATTTCGGGCGATTTTAGGGGGTCAAAAATGGTCAAAAAACCCCCGATATTAACACCTTCCCGCCTCCTTCCCGACCCGCCCCGTTCCCTGCTTGCGGCAGGCAGGCGACGGTCACGCCTACGGCGTGAGCGACATAAGGGCGCCATGGCGCTTCGGCGCCAGATGTGCCTCTGGCGTCACGGGTCTGCCTCTGGCATGATAATCTGTGGTTACTATTCCTGTGGGTGGTTACGAAGTTTCCTTGACAGTGCTTGAACGGTTTGATAATCTGCATTCTATGACAAAAGAGTCACTGAAACAGAAAGGGGGGGGGAAGGTCTTTATTATAGACGGCTCTTCTTATATCCATCGCTCATTCCACGCTATCAAGGGATTATCTTCTTCTAAAGGTCTGCCCACTAATGCCATCTACGGATTCACCTCTATGCTACAAAAGGTTATTAAGGATACCAATCCGTCATATTTAGTTGTGGTATTTGATATGCCGGGAAAGACCTTTCGTCATAAACTCTTTGAGGACTACAAGGCAAATAGGGCAGAGATGTCTGATGAACTCAAGCCCCAGATTCCTTATATCAGAGAGGTTGTTAAGGCATACAATATTGCCGTCGCAGAGAAAAGCGGATACGAGGCAGATGACCTTATCGGCAGTATCGCCAGAAAGGCAGAAAAAGAGGGCTTTGAGTCCGTCATCATCACCGGCGATAAGGATTTCTGCCAGATTGTTTCCGATAAGATTACGCTCTGGGATACGATGAAGGATAAAAAGACCACTCTGACTGAGGTCAAGGGGCGATTTGGTATTACCGGTGATGGTGTTACAGATGTCTTTGCCCTGATGGGCGATAGTTCTGATAATATCCCCGGCGTCTCCGGCATCGGCGAAAAGACCGCTGTTGAACTTATCAAACAATTTCACTCTCTGGAGCGTCTCATTAAGAATACTCCCGAGATAAAGAGGGACAAACTCAGAGAAATTCTCTCTGACTCTGAGAATATCAAGAAGGCACACATGAGCAAGGAGTTAAGCACCATCAAAATTGACTTCTCGCTGGTGGATGAGATTGATAAATACCAGTTCAAAGAACCTGATGTGGAAAAACTCAATGCCCTCTTCAGAGAACTGGAATTCACCAGGTTTATCAAGGAACTTGCGCCCGTAAAGAAGGTCTCATCGCGTGATTATCATCTCATCCTGACGGAGAAAGAGTTTAATGACCTGCTCAGAGAACTCAAGAAGGCAAAGGAATTCGCCATAGATGTGGAGACGACCTCCTTAGACCCGATTGGATGCAAGATAGTGGGAGTATCCATTTCTCATAAGATACATCAGGCGTTTTATATTCCGCTCAGACATAATTATTTGGGGGCGCCCGAGCAACTACCGGCTGAACTCGTCCTGTCAAATATCAAACCGCTCCTTGAGGATAAAACCATGTGCAAAATAGGACAGAATATCAAGTTTGATATAAGGGTCTTCAAGCAGTCGGGTATGAGCATAAAAGAGCCGATTGATGATATTATGATTGCCTCTTATCTGCTCAACCCGGCAAGACGGGCTCACGGGCTGGAGGAGATTGCTCAGGAATATTTAGGTCACCAGATTACTACCTATAAGGATGTGGTCGGGAAAGGGAAAAAGGAGATTACTTTTGATAAGGTGGAAGTCAATCAGGCAAAGGACTATTCAGCCGAGGATGCGGATGTTACTTTTCTGGCGAGTAAAATCCTTCTGCCTCGCTTACGAGAAGAAGGTCTTCAGGAACTCTATGAGAAGTTAGAAATGCCTCTGGTTGAAATTCTTGCGGAGATGGAAACAACCGGCGTTAAGATAGATACAGAACTGCTTCACACCTTATCCGACGAATTCCAGCAGAGAATAGAACGGCTGAAGAAGCCAATATATAAATTAGCCGGTAAGGAATTCAATATTGACTCGCCAAAGCAACTGCAGGTAGTCTTATATGAAGAGTTAAAACTGAAGGCAGAGCGTCGTATCAAGACCGGCTTTTCCACTGACAATGATACCTTATCTAAATTAGCATACCAGCACGAACTGCCGGCAAAGGTGCTGGAGTATCGTTCGTTCTCTAAACTCAAAAGCACCTATGTAGATGCTCTGGCACAATTAGTTAATCCCAGAACAAGCCGTGTTCATACTTCATACAACCAGACTGTTACCGCCACAGGCAGACTCAGTAGCAGTGAACCGAATTTACAGAATATACCGGTGCGGACTGAAGAAGGCAGACGAATCAGAGAGGCGTTCATCCCTGAAAAAGGGTATCTCCTTATCAGTGCTGATTATTCCCAGATAGAACTTCGGCTTCTGGCACATTTCTCACAGGACAAATCATTGTTATCCGCATTTGAGTATAATCAGGATATCCATACCAGAACCGCCTCGGAGTTATTCAACATCTCTGAAGAGATGGTT
Source organism: Planctomycetota bacterium (assembly GCA_030018555.1). Taxonomy (GTDB): domain Bacteria; phylum Planctomycetota; class MHYJ01; order JACQXL01; family JACQXL01; genus Yes70-35. The sequence goes on along the minus strand of JASEHY010000095.1, from coordinate 3,253 downwards.
TCTGCTGATATGCGTCGGCTTGCCAAGACCATAAACTTCGGGGTTATCTATGGAATGTCCTCTCACGGACTTGCGACCGAACTGAAAATCAGCCACGGGGAGGCACAGTCCTACATAGATAGTTATTTCGTCAAATATCCGGGCGTAAAATTATACATAGACAACTCTATAAAAGAGGCGCGTAAAAATGGTTATGTGATAACCCTTTTAGGTCGTAAAAGACAGATGAGGGAAATAAACAGCGAGAATAAGGCATTAAAAGGATTTGCTGAACGGGTGGCTGTTAATGCGCCACTCCAAGGCACAGCTGCAGACCTGATGAAATTAGCAATGATAAACATCTTCAACCGCCTGAAGATAGAAGAACTCAAAAGCAGGATGATATTACAGGTGCATGATGAACTTGTATTTGAGGTCATCTCAGATGAGGAGAAAAAGGTCATTTCACTTATCCGTGATGAGATGGAGAATCTTGGGGGCGACTTTTCCGCCAGAGGCGGATCCGCCTCCGGCGGAAAGGTGTCTCTATCTGTCCCTTTAAGAGTGGACATATCAAAAGGCAGGAACTGGGCGGACCTGAAACCCGTAAAAAACTAAGTTAGTAGACTGATTTAGCGGATTAAAGAAAACCGGGGATGGACGGAACTAATGGCAAAAGCCCGGGGGAAATGGTAGGCTTGTCCTGAGAGAAGCGAAGGAATGGTACAAAATTAATCCCATATCCGTCATATGAAACACGGAAAATTACTCTACGAACCCTGAAGGGTAGAGTGACCCTTCGGATGCAGAGCATCCTCAGGATGCGAAGCAGAACCCGGAACGGGTAGACAAAACACTGGGAACCCTTATAATTAAGGTGGAAAAGACGGTTTGACAATAAAAAGAAGGTGAACCTAATGGGTGAAAGAGAAACCGTCTTAACAGGGACTCTGACGAGACTCCTAAGAGACAAGAAATCCTTATTATATGCGGATTTCAACTGGTTTTCTTATATTAAGTCTCGTAAAAGTCTCTTAAAAGTCCCTGTTGAAATGACGGATCCCGGTTAATATATGCCGGTATTGAATTGGATTGGAAAAGAGCAGGTCGTTAATCACGATAAGGATGTGCCGTTCCGCCTGCTTAATAAAGTCAGTAGTTTATCCACCAAAGAGGAAAGCGAGAATCTAATCATAGAAGGCGATAATTTAGAAGCCCTCAAGTCACTGATGCCTTACTATGCCGGTCAAATCAAATGCATCTACATAGACCCGCCTTATAATACCGGTAACGAGAAATGGGTCTATAATGACCGGGTCAATTCACCGGAAATCAGGAAGTGGCTGGGCAAGGTCGTGGGTTCTGAAGGCGAAGACCTCAACCGCCACGATAAATGGCTCTGCATAATGTATCCCCGGCTGAAACTGTTAAGGGATTTGCTAAGTGATGATGGCGTGATTTTTGTTAGTATAGATGATATTGAAGTGCATTTCTTAAAAATGGTAATGAATGAGATTTTTGGTGATGGATGTTTCATTGAGCAAATAATCTGGAAAAACAAGTTTGGAGCTGGCGCAAAGACAAAAGGATTTATTAGTTTGCATGAGTATATTTTATGCTATTCAAAAAAAGAAGGTTTTATTAAAGACATAAAAGTTCCGCTTTCTGAACGGTTAAGAAAAATGTATAGTAAAAAAGATGAGAAATTTGAGAAACTAGGACCTTACGCTACTTGGCCATTAGAAACGACCAGTATGGATGAGCGGAAAAATTTAAGATATCCAATTTTGTATAAGGGAAAAGAAATATGGCCTAAAAAGCAATGGCTTTGGTCAAAAGAAAGAATAGAGAAAGCGATAGAAGAAAACAGAATCGTATTTAATGAAAATAAAGGTAAGGTTAACATTAGATTCAAAGGTTATTTATATGACGAATCTGGAGAACTGAAAAAAGGCACTCCTATTTCAATATATGATGGACCTTACACTCAAGAAGGAACAAAGGAGTTAATGGAGATTTTTGGTAAGTCGGTTTTCTCATTTCCCAAACCCAGTAAACTTATCAAAAACCTTATCAATATAACAATTAATAATGAAAGCAATAAAGATGCTATCATTCTTGATTCCTTTGCCGGTTCAGGACCAACCGGACACGCGGTATTAGACATAAACAAAGAAGACGGCGGGAATCGGAAGTTTATCTTGGTAGAGATGGAAAACAAGATTGCCCAGGATATTACGGCTGAACGGGTAAAACGGGTGATTCGGGGGTATTCGTATAACGGTAAGAAGGTGGCTGGTTTAGGCGGAGGTTTCCAGTTTATGCGGTTAGGCACGACGCTCTTTGATGCGGACGGGTTTATCTCTGAAGATGTAACCTTTAAGGATTTAGCGCAATACATCTATTTCACCGAGACCAAGACGGCTCTGAATACCCGGAAGATAGACGGACTTTTTATCGGTGAGAAGAATGATACGGAATATTATCTGCTCTTTAATGGTATCAAGAAGAATGTAATTGATAATAAGATTCTCAGGCAGATAAATAAAAACCCTAAGCCGAAGATAATTTATGCGGATAGGTGCTTGATAGATAAACAGACATTAGCAAGGCATAAGATAACATTCAAGCAGATACCGTATGAGGTGAAAATATATTGAAACCACAGATAAACACAGATAGACACGGATTTTACCGGAGAAATGCAGAGGAATATGAATAAAGACAAAACATTATATGTTTTTATAGACGAAGGCGGCAATTTAGATTTCTCGCCTTCCGGAACGAAATATTTTGTTTTATCCAGTATTTCCTGGGAAAGGCCATTTGACATTTATGTGGATTTGACAAACCTTAAGTATGACTTGCTGGAGCAGGCGTCTGATGTGGAGATAGAGTATTTCCATGCCTCTGAAGATAAGCAACACGTCAGGGATATGGTTTTTGATGTCATCAAGAAATATTTATCAAGGATTAGAATAGACAGCGTAGTGGTGGAAAAAAGGAAGACGATGCCTTCTATGCAAAAGGAAGAAAGGTTCTATCCTTATATGATAAGATGTCTTCTAAAATATGTTATGGGAGGATATGATTTATCCACGGTAAATAAAGTTATTGTTTTTACTGATGCAATACCAATATACAAGAAAAAACACGTAATAGAAGGGGCCATAAAGACGATACTGAAACCTTTATTAGTGCCGGATGGTAAAGTATATAAAATACTACACCATTCATCTAAGTCCAACTTTAACTTGCAGGTGGCAGATTATTG
>JASEHY010000094.1 GCA_030018555.1 Planctomycetota bacterium | reverse complement strand
TCCCGAGGCGCTGAGTATCCGTTCAAACTGGATGCTGGTTACCACATTCCGGTATCTGCCAAAACCATACTCACCCTTCAATCTCGCATCAAATTTACTTAAACCCGGAGATAAAACAATTGCACCTACATCCAATTCCAATGTTTGTTCCGGCATCCGATGGTCTATTGCCTGAGGTTTGCATACCTTCACACACTCCAGGCATTCAGAGCATCCACCGCAACTGAGACATCGTCTTGCCTCCTCCCGGGCGGTTACTTCATCAAAACCGAGTTCAATTTCTCTAAAACTTCTGATTCTTTCTTTTATTGCCCGAACAGGCATTATCTGTCTTTTCTGGCGCTCAACCCGCTCTTTGCGAATGAGTTCTTCATCTTTTGTAGCAAGAAGTTTCTTGGGACGACCTTCTTTGGGGTCAAGCCCTTTGAGATAACGGTCAATTGATATAGCGGCTTCTTTGCCGGCTGCAATTGCCTTGACGAGAATATCAGGTCCGCTCACCACATCACCGCCGGCAAATATCCCGGGCAGGTTAGTCGCCAGTGTTTCCGAATCTGCTACTAAATTGCCGTCAGGAGCAACCGTTATCTCTTTGGGCAGGAAACTAAGGTCAGCATATCGGTTAATGGCTAATATAACCGTATCAGCGTCAATGTTAAATTCAGAACCCGCAATCGGCACACTCTTTCTGCGACCGCTTTTATCCGTTTCGCCTAACTGCATATAGGTGCACTCTAACCCGATTACCTGACTTGTCTGTCCGAGAATTCTTTTGGGCGCTATTAAATAATCAATCCGTATTCCTTCTTCCAGTGCCTCGGCAATTTCCCGTGGCAGCGCCGGCATCTCTTCCTCTGACCTGCGATAAATAATCCGGACTGTTTCTGCGCCTAAACGTAACGAGGTCCGGGCAGAATCTAATGCCGTATTACCGCCACCGACTACGACCACATGGCGGCCAATCTCCACTTTTTGGTCTAAGTTCACCGCTGCCAGAAAATCCAGAGCATTGAAAACGCCCTTTAGATTTTCGCCCTCAATCCGTAACCTTCCGCTCTCTATTGCGCCAATGGCAATAAAGATGGACTTGTAATCCTTACGCAACTCTTCAAAACTTATATCCTTGCCAATAATTGTATTTGTCCTGATTTCAACACCTGACTTTCTAATGGTCTCAATCTCATAGTCAACAATGTCTTTAGGAAGACGGAAATTAGGAATACCCAATTTCAGCATTCCACCTGCAACGGAGAATCTCTCAAAAACAGTTACCGTGTAACCCATTTTATTCAAGTGATATGCGGCAGTTAAACCCGCAGGTCCACCACCAATCACAGCCACCTTAGGAGAATTGGGATTTGGAATTTGGGATTTGGGATTTGGAATTTCAGAAGAGGGCTTTGTTCGTTCACAATCCGCAGCAAAACGTTTCAGTGCGCAGATGGCAATGGATTCGTCAACCTTACCGCGCTCACATTCACCTTCGCAGGGATGAGTGCATACCCGTCCTAAAACGCCTGGAAAAGGTGTTGTTTCACGGATAAGTTCCAGTGCCTTATCAAACTTTCCTTGCGCAATCAATGCCACATAGCCCTGGGCATTAATACCAGCGGGACAGGTAAGCCGACAGGGTGAAGTGCCTCTTTTAGTAATGGTATAGACATTAGGAAATGCTTGGGGGTATAAACGATAAATTGCCTTACGGTCTGCCAATCCTTCGTCAAAGTTATTTTCTATGTCCACCGGGCAGGCATTCTCGCAATCTCCGCAGCCATTGCATTTGGATTCATCAACATAACGGGCGCGTCTCTTAACCCGCACCTTAAAATTACAGGCACTGCCTGACACACCTTCCACATCAGCATAAGTAATAAGTTTAATATTCAGATGCCGGCCGCATTCAACGAGTTTTGGGGAAATCATACACATAGAGCAGTCACCGGTAGGAAATGTCTTATCTAACTGAGACATTGTGCCGCCGATAGCCGGGGCGTTCTCCAGAAGGTAGACCTTAAAACCCGAATCAGCAAGGTCAAGGGCAGTTTGGATACCACCAATACCACCGCCTACTACCATTGCGGAACCTACCTTTTTATCTTGAATACTGGATTCCATATTTATTAGCAGGATGGCGCAGCATATACTTCCCAAGGGATTTTAGTAGGGATATGTTATAAAGTAGCAATCTGAATGTCAAGAACAAGTCGTTTAATCTTTTTACTGAACTCTTGCGAAATGGGAAACAGCCCATCCAAAGAGTGTCATTCTGAGCCCGAAAGGCGAAGAATCTCGTCCCAAATCCTCATAAAACGGAGATTCTTCACTCCGCTTCGCTCCGTTCAGAATGACAGAGGGGGCGTTTCGCAAGAGTTCAGTATAAAGATAAATATAGATCCGGTCAGTACGACTAATACTGATGTTTTTTTATTCAATATCATCAGATTAATCCTTTCCGAACTCAAATTCCCCCACCTCTCGTTTGCTCGGAGTAATCTTTATAGTGTCGCCTGATTTGAATTTGCCTTCAAGGAGCAGGAGTGAGAGTGGGTCTTGAATCTTGTGCTGGATGATTCTTTTGAGAGGTCTTGCCCCATAAACAGGGTCATAGCCATCCATTGCCAATAGTTCCTTGGATTCTTTGGTGAGGACTAATTTTATCTTGCGGTCTTCTAATCGCTTTTGTAACAATCCACTCTGGATATCAACAATCTTAATAATGTCCGTTTTATTGAGAGGTCTGAAGATGATGATGTCATCAATCCGATTGATGAATTCCGGCTTAAAGCCGCGACGAAGCACTTCCATCACCTTATTTCTTATCTTATCCGGGTCTGGTGATTTTTCCTCAGCGTATTCTTTCATCAAATCAGAGGCAATATTTGAGGTCATAATAATAAGGGTATTCTTGAAATTGACCACCTTGCCCTGACCAGAGGTAAGCCGTCCATCATCAAGTATCTGGAGGAATATATTAAACACTTCAGGATGTGCCTTTTCTATCTCGTCAAAGAGAACCACTGCATAAGGTCTTCTGCGGATGGCTTCGGTAAGTTGTCCGCCTTCTTCATATCCGACATATCCCGGCGGTGCCCCCACCAGCCGTGAAACGGTGTGTTTCTCTAAATATTCTGACATATCAATACGGACAAGGGCGGATTCGGTATCAAAGAGAAATTCGGCTAATGCCTTTGCCAGTTCGGTTTTTCCTACTCCTGTTGGTCCGATAAAGATAAAAGACCCGAGAGGTCTATTCTGGTCTTGAAGTCCTGCTCTGGCGCGCCTGATGGTGTTGGAGACACTTCTAATGGTTTCATCCTGCCCGATGACTCGCTTGCCCAGTCGCTCCTCCATTTTTAGTAGTTTCTGGATTTCGCTTTCCACTAACCGTGAAACAGGTATCCTGGTCCAACGTGAGACTACCTCGGCAATATCTTCTTCGGTAACCTCTTCCCGAAGCATTCTATTATTCTTTTGCACTTCGGCTAATTTCTTGTTCTGAACTTCTAATTGTTTCTGAAGACCAGGGATGATGCCATATTGTATCTCCGCCACCTTATCCAGATTACCTTTACGCATTAATTCGTCTATCTTTATTTTTTCCGACTCTATTTTTTCCTTAAGTGTACGAATATCCTGAATGCTCTTTTTTTCAGTCTGCCATTGGGCTTTTAAGGTGGAGGCCTTTTGATTGAGTTCGTTACGCTCTTTTTCTGCTTTGGCAGTTCGTTCTTTGCTGGATGAGTCGGTTTCTTTCCTGAGGGCTTGAAGTTCTATGTCCAACTGCATTATTCGTCGCTGGAGGTTATCAATTTCTCTGGGCATACTATCAAGTTCCAATCTAAGAGACGAAGCGGCTTCATCAACCAAATCAATTGCCTTATCAGGCAGGAATCTATCAGAGATATACCGGGAAGAAAGCGTGGCCGCGGCGACTAATGCGGAATCCTGAATTTTTACACCGTGATGCACTTCATATCGTTCTTTAAGTCCGCGTAGAATGGAGATGGTATCCTCTACTGATGGTTCGCCCACCCGTACGGGCTGGAATCGTCTTTCCAGAGCAGCGTCTTTTTCTATGTGTTTACGGTATTCATTAAGGGTGGTGGCGCCGATGCATCGGAGTTCACCGCGGGCAAGGGCAGGTTTAAGCATATTGGAGGCATCCTGAGCGCCTTCAGCAGCACCTGCACCCACTACCGTATGAAGCTCATCAATAAAGAGGATGACCTGTCCAGCGGACTCGGTGATTTCCTTCAGGAGTGCCTTGAGCCGGTCTTCAAATTCACCTCGGTATTTTGTCCCTGCCACAAGTGCTCCAAGGTCAAGTGCCATTACTCTTTTATTCTTTAACGGCTCGGGCACATCGCCCTGGATAATTCTTCTTGCCAGCCCTTCTGCAATAGCGGTCTTACCAACGCCGGGGTCACCTATAAGCACGGGATTATTCTTGGTGCGTCGTGAAAGCACCTGCATTACCCTTCTTATCTCATCTTCCCTGCCTATGACGGGGTCAAGTTTGCTTTCACGGGCAAGTTTGGTCAGGTCACGACAATATTTTTCCAGTGTCTGATATTTACTTTCAGGTTGCTGGTCAGTAACTCGTTGAGAACCTCTTATTTCACTTAGCGCTGAATAAATACGGTCTTTGGTAATACCTGATTCTTTGAGGATAGAAACAAGTTCTACTTGTTTGTCTTCAAGAATACCTAACAAAATATGTTCCGTAGAAATATATTCATCTTTAAGCCGTTCCGCTTCTTTTACTGCTGCTTCAAGCACCCCTTTCAGTCGCCTTGAGATATAGACCTGTCCGATGAATCCTTCTATCTTTGGAAACTTATCTATTTCGTCCTGTAGCCGTTTGGTTAATTGACCGATATTAGTTCCTATCTTTTGCAGGAGGGGAAGAACGATGCCTTCGGATTGTTCCAATAATGTTAGAAGAAGATGTTCGGGTTGTAATTCCTGGTTGCCCTTTTTCTCGGCGATGGACTCTGCTTGTTGGAGAGATTCTTGAGATTTGATGGTGAACTTATCAAAGCGCATAATCAAATACTAAACACGAATAAAAACGAATATGACGAATTACACGAATAAGAAATTTTATTTTATTGTATGAAATTTCAAAGAGTGGCATAAATGCCACCGCTACATAGACGTTATGGATTTGTAGCGGTGCGATTTATCGCACTACCCCCCCGATGTCCATCGGGGAGCACGAGGGTTAATTTATTCGTCGTATTCGTGGAATTCGTGTTCTCTTCTCTGGGTCTTTGTGGGCGAGAGAGGATTTGAACCTCCACCCCTGTTGGGATAAGATCCTAAATCTTACGCGTCTGCCAATTCCGCCACTCGCCCTTAGAGATTGTTACGACCCCGATGAATATCGGGGGAGTTACAATCTCTTAGGTCCGCCACAGGCGGATTTAAGATATTCTAATTCGCTACGCTCAAAGAATATCTAAAACCGTAGGCGGACATTTCCTAATCTGTCCCGCTTCAGTGGGATTCGTGTTCATTATTTCGTGCCGGGCTGCGACTGAGAATATCCCGCGTATTTCTTCTGGAACTTTTCTATTCGTCTGGCAGTGTCAACATATTTGTCCTTGCCCGTATAAAAGGGATGGCATTTGGAGCAGATAGAAACCGCTATTTTTTCCCTCGTGGAGAGCGTCTTGAATGTATCGCCACAGGCACAGGTAACAACTGCCTCTTTGTATTCAGGATGAATCTTCTCTTTCATAGTTTTCTTCCTTTCTTGTGGTTCCACCATCCTGTCCTTCTCCCGATGGACATCGGGACAGAGGGATAAGGAC
>JASEHY010000093.1 GCA_030018555.1 Planctomycetota bacterium | reverse complement strand
AACCTTGAGTGCGACCTTACGGTTCAAGGCAGTGTCAAAGGCAAGATATACCGTCCCCATCCCGCCCTTGCCAAGTTTCTTTTCTATAAGGTATTTTCCAAAGGTGGTAGTCATATATTATTTGGGCTTCGGCGGGCAAGCCCGCCCTCGCCCCGTTAGAAGTGGGTTAGAAACCTTTACTAAAAAGGACAAAACTATATCACCCACTTCTAACGGGGCAGGGATGGACACCGATAGATATTAACCTGATAAAATCTGTGCTAATCCCTATTTATCCGTGTTTATCTGCGTTCATCTGTGGTTGCAATTTTCTTGACGCCATAATCTTTTGTTATATAATATTATACAAGTACGAGTTACGCAATTACGAACAAAACATCCTCTTTTGTCATTGCGAGACCCAGCACCCCGAATGTTTTCGGGGTGCTGGGTCGTGGCAATCTCGGTTTTACCCGTTCCGGGTTCTCCCGATGGCTATCGGGATCCTGAGTCCCACTGGGACGAAGGGTCAGGGTTCGCAGAGTGGCGCTCACTTTCGGGAGGAATCCAGTAAGCCCAAAGAAGTCTAGTTTCTCGTTTGCACGGGAATGACGATTGGTGGAAGGATGACAACTTTTGGTTAATAACCACTATAAGAGGCTAAATTTTAATGTCCACAAATTCCAACTCTATACTTTCCTCATCCCGCCAGGTGTTGAGTTTCAGGGTGTATGCCAGAGAAAAGGGTTTGTCTTTTATTCTGTCCAGAAGGTCTATATAGGAACCTCTGTTGAAGGCGATGACGCGGAATGCCCTTCCATTCTGTTTTACATAAAAGGCAAGATGTTTGAGATTATTGCCGATTAACTTCGGGACGCCTGCTAACCGGACAGTATCAGATGAGAAGACCGGCTCTTCATTGCCTTCTCCAAATGGTGATAACATTCCGATTTCAGTAACTAATTTCTTGCTAATCTCTTGAAACGATAGGACGCCGTCTATGTTTATAAAGGGAGTAAAATCGTTCGCTTTGAGTCGTTCTTTAGCGTAGTTGTTTAGGTGGGTTCTGAGGGCTGGGATATTAGAGCGGTCTATTACTAATCCGGCAGCATATTCATGTCCGCCGACTGAGAGGAGCAGTTCTCGGCAACAATTAAGGGCGTCATAGAGATGAAACGATGGTATGGAACGGGCAGAACCTTTGCCAATATCGTTTTCAGTAGAGATAAGCACAGTCGGACGATAAAACTCCTCGGCTAATTTAGATGCGACAATTCCTAAGACTCCAGAGTGCCAGCCGTCATCAGAGAGGACAATAGCAAAGTTGGTGTCTAAATCGTAATGGTCTTTGATTGTTTTAGAAACTTGTTGCATGATTTTGGTTTCTATTTTCTGTCGTTCACGATTGTCTCGCTCCAGTTGCTCTACAAGTTTTTCTATTTCTGAAGGATTATCTGAGAGGAGTAGTTTTACACTATTATGGGCGTAGCCGAGCCGGCCGGCGGCGTTTAGCCGAGGACCGAGCCGGAAAGATATATCTTCCGCCTTAAGAGATACATTAGCCCTTAAGCCCGCTTGTTTAGCCAGCGCCTGTAATCCCGCCATCTTGCTATGTTGCAGGGCTTGCAGCCCGTAAGAGCAGAGAATTCTGTTTTCACCTACAATGGGAGCCACATCAGCGATAGTGCCTAAGGCAACCAGCGCCATCGCATCCATTATGAAATCCTGAAAACCGCTGGTATGCTTTTTGACCTGCGAAAAGGTGTCCATCATAGCCCAGCAGAGCTTAAAGGCAATCCCGACACCGGAGAGGAAATATGCTGAGGAACTCTGGGGCGGGCGTACGCCCATCTTGGCACTTACGATAGTGCATTCAGGCAGTTGAGATGGTATTTCATGATGGTCTGTAATAATAACATCCATTCCCAATTGCTTTGCATAGGCGACTTCCTGGTGATTGGAGATGCCACAATCAACGGTGATAATGAGATTGACGGCTTTTTGAGCGATTTCGCTGATGGCTTCTCTGGAAAGACCATAACCTTTCGTGAGACGATGGGGAATGTAGAAATCAATCTCTCGCCCGAGAAGACGGAAGAATCGTTTGAGCAGAACGACGGAGGTTATGCCGTCAACATCATAATCGCCATAGACGAGAATTTTTTCATTATTGAGCAACGTCTGTTCAATACGGTGGAGTGCTTGAGGAATCCCCGTGATTAAATGTGGAGACGAGATGTTATTTATATCGGGCTTGAGGAATGATTTTGCCTGGGCAATATTCTGGATATTTCGTTGGATTAAAATTCCTGCGGTAACGGGGGAGATATTAAGAGTATGAACTATCTGTTGGATTAAATCGTCCCTGACGGGACTACCTCCCCGAAGGCTCGGGGTAGGGGCGTCAGATGAAGGAGTTGTTTTCAGAAGCCATTTTTTAGATTGCATATTTATATGACAGTTTGCTCTAATAATTTTAAGGCGGCGAGGGCTGATTTTCGCTGAATAGTAATTCTTGAGCCGCTAAAATTATACTTTTTTATTAGTATTTTATTCTTAAAGTTAATGCCGATATAGACCAAGCCGATTGGCTTTGTTTTTGTCCCTCCTGTTGGACCGGCAATGCCTGTGAGCGCCAAGCCAATATTGGCTTTCTCGTTCTTAACGATATTTTTTGCCATCAGTCTGCAGACATGGGAACTGACTGCACCAAATCTTGTGATTATTTTAGGTGGGATTTCCAGTCGTTTTATTTTGGAAGTGTTACTATAACAGACTATACCTTCGCGGAATACTGCGGACACCCCGCTGACAGTTGTAAGTTTATGAGAAATAAGCCCTCCTGTGCAGGATTCGGCAATAGAAAGTGTCATCTGCCTTTTTAATAGCAACCGGACGAGTCGGCGAAGGTCCATAATTAAATCTTTATCGTAACCGCATATCTATTACAGAAAGATTACCTTTATATAACTTTAGTTTGACTGAGCCGGTAATTCTAATAGAGAGTTCCTTGAATAGACTGTCCATCGCTTTTTTGAGAGGTGAAAAGCATAAACCATTGTATATTAAGTCGGCATATTTAGAAGAGAGTATGGGGAAGAAATGTATGGTTTCTTTAGGCAGAATCATTTCACACAGGGTGCGATATGCGGTATAAAGTATGGTGGCGGCGGGTGCTTCATATGTTTCTCGTATCTTCTCACCTGATATTTTGTTTTCAATCATATCAACTCGTCCAATACCGGAATGTCCACCAATATTATTTAGCATTTCAATAATATTCAACAGGTCCATCTTTTTGTTATCTATAGAGACCGGGATACCCTGTTCAAGTTTTATTTTTATCGTAGTTGTTTTATCAAGGGTCTCTATGACTGGAGTGGTAATAATATAACTGTCTCGTGACGGTTCACTCCATTCGTCTGCCAGATTGCCGAGATGAATATTCACACCCCATAAATTAGATTCTGCATTATAGGGGAAATTTTTATCATAGGTTAAAGGCAACTTAAATTTCTTTATATATTTAATACTGTCCTGAATAGTATATAGATTTAATTCTTTCAGAGGAGTGATAATCTGGAGATTAGGATTCAGGGCGTGGATACAATTGTTAAATCTGATATAGTCGTTGCCGGTAGCACGAGCCCCGTGAGCCACATAAATAGAGTTTTCTTCATCGGCGATTCTGACCAGTTCTTCGGCAATCAGCGGTCTTGAAAGGGCAGCAGAGAGCAGATAACCATTATCATACATAGACTGGGCATGCAATGCCGGTAGAATATACTCCCGAATAAACTTTATTCTTAAGTCAACAATGTGTGTAACAGTAGCACCAAGATTAACAGCCCTTTCGCCAAGCGGTTCAAGATAGGTTACCTGTCCTAACTGCGCCAGCAGTGTGATAACATTGAATCCACTATTCTGAAGGTGATGAATACAGATTAGGTCATCAACGCCGCCGGAATAAGCAAAAACAACCTTTTGCATTTTGTTATATGAGACTGTTGAAAAAGCCCTCAAAGTGTCATTCCCGTCCCGAAAGCGTTCGGGACGGGAATGACAAGGGGTCGGACAAATAGGTTTTTCAACAGTCTCACTATAATAATTAGATATTAAATTTCAAGTGAATAATGTCGCCATCTTTAACGACATAGTCCTTACCTTCGGTGCGCAATTTGCCTCGTTCTTTTGCTATTTTAATAGAGGAATTATTATTGAGCCAATCTGGGAAAGAGACGACATCAGCGGCAATAAACCCCCGAGCCATATCTGTATGGACTTTGCCGGCCGCAACCAGAATGTTCCCACCGTTTTTAATTGCCCAAGAACGTACTTCGTCCTTCCCAATGGTGAAAAATGTGCATAATTCCAATATTTCATAACAGAGTTTCAATACCTTGTCCCTCTGCAGCGATTTCAACCCGTAGTCAGTTAAAAAATCCTGTTGTTCCTCAGGCGATAACAAGGACATCTCGTATTCTAATTTAAGAGGTAGCCAAACACAACGATACTGGTTGGTCACTTTTATATACTTGTTCTCTAAGGAAAGGTCAAGTTCAGAGATATTTAATATAATACTAATTGGTTTCCTGCTGAGGAATCCATAAGTTTTGCAGAGTTGCTCGGTATGAGAAGTAAGAGTAATATCTTTTTGGTTTTTACCACTTTCAATGTATTCTTTAAGGGTGTTAAGAAAAGTTTGCTCCTCATGGATTTCTGATGGGGAAAGGGAACCTCGTCCTTTCTGGTGCTTTATTTTATCCAGCCGCCTTTCAATTATTTCCAAATCTGAGAGAAGAATATCTGTTTTAATTCTTTCTATTTCAGCAGTGACCCATTCAGTATCTTCTCTTTTTTGATAACAGGGAATAACCAGAATGATACCGTCAACTTCTCTTAATGAGGCTAATGCCATATTATTAGATTTCCGCTCTGAAGGGTTTTCTGAGAGGGGGACAGAATCAGTGATTTCCATAGTTGCCTGGACCATATTTTTGTCCTGCTGGGTTTCCCAGATTTTTAATAACCGCTCGTCAGGTATTCTAATGGCAACATAATGAAATCGTTTTTCCAATTGATATCGTAGAGAAGATTCGTAAGGAATACCTGAAAGTAATGACAATAGAGTCGTTTTTCCCGCACCAGCCGTTCCAATAATTCCAAGTTTCATAACACTTTGGTTGCTCCAACCTTATGATATATTAACGAGAGTACTATGCCAATAAGATATAACAATAATAGAGGGATTGCGAGCATTATTTGAGAGACAGGGTCACCTCCAGGTGTTATTATCGCCCCTATGATAAAAGCAAGTAAAATGCTGATTCGCAGATTATTTGTATAAGTCTTTGATGTGCATATCTTAATCTGAACTAAAAAAAGCATTACAAGGGGTAGTTGAAAGACCACACCCATAATAAGAGTAAGTAGTATAAAAAGGTCAGAGTAGTAAGATAGATTAAACTTGTTTGATATTAGCGAAGGGTCACCGTAGTTGGCAAGGAATTTCAACATAACAGGGAGGAAGATAAAGTAACTAAAAAGCACACCACTGATAAAAAGGACTAATGAAGAAAACAGGTAAAAAACGATATATTTCTTTTCGTTCTGATATAAGCCAGCGCTTATAAACTTCCAGAGTTGGTAGATAATAAAAGGGGCAGATAGTAATAAAGCAGATATTAAACTTATTTTCAGATACACGAGGAATCTTTCCTGATATTTCAGTGTCTCCAGCGGTAGTTCACCTGATACTTTGAGATGTGGTCCTACGATAATTCTTAAGAGTTGTTCCTGAAATATAAAAGAGACGACCAGAGCGATGATAAAGGTTATGGCTGAGTAAA
>JASEHY010000092.1 GCA_030018555.1 Planctomycetota bacterium | reverse complement strand
CTCTGTCCAAAAAGTCCTAAAAAATGGCATTTTTCCGACTTATTGGACAGCCTGAATTAGTGTATTAGTCTTCTCGGGCATAATTAAAAGCAGCAGTTTAACAGGAGAATTAACTGCTTTTTCAGGTTCGCTGGGCTCCCGCCCGGCAGGGCGAGGCTCGCCCCCGAAGGGGGCGGCACTGCAAGCAGGATGGTTTGATGGCTGTCCTTCGCCACTCCGTAGCAATCCGTCGCCACTCCGTAGCGGATTTGGAATTGCGTCCCGATATAATCGGGACGGAACAGCGGAGGATGACTGATGAGTTATCTTCATACTACGGAAAATAAATAGAATGCCAATAAGAGCAGAAACGACCACAAACGGCGCATTAAATAAGGAAAGAGCATTAAGCGGGACTTTTGAAAGTTCAGCCGCCAGAACAAAGCCAGGATAAAGAGGCCATGCGTATTCCCAGATATGTCTGAACCAGTAGTTTATTAGAGTTTTGTTATGAGGGGCAATCTTGTTCTCACTTATTGTATCCATTAATGGGGCGGTGAACAATGCCCCGCCTGGCATAGGTAATAATCCTACTAAAATAGGTAATATAGTATAAGTGAAACGATGTTCACCAACAATATTAACTGTCAAACGTCCGATATCGGTCAATTGCCCGGATGCCTGTAATATTTCAGACAAAACAAGAATAACCGCTACTATGACACAAAGAGAGAGGGTTTGAGTTTCCCGCAGGGTTACCCATGTAGATTCGCCTATCTTGTCCACATCAAGTCTAAAACTTAATCCTAATAATAGAGATGTAAAAAGAATGGAAATGCTGAAAGGAATTCTTAAACGCAATAAAAGAATTAGTAATACAAAAATCAGACCGATTTTTAATAACACCATAATATGATGGTAATACCCAATAGTTGCTATTAAGATGTTGCTACCCCTCCCCGATGTTACATCGGGGTTAGAGACAATCCGGCCTGCTTGATTATTTCTGGTACAAGATGTCCCCAGCCGAGAGGCATAATGTGGACACCCTGGCAATAGGGTTTTACTTCGCGGATAATCCGTGCGGCAATCTCTACAGCTTTGGCTTGTTTGTCTTTGGTTTCCTTCATCTCTTTAATCAGGTTATCAGGCACAAAGACGCCTGCGACATTCTCGTTCATAAATTTCGCCATACCGACCGACTTTAAGATAATGATGCCTGCTAAGATAGGGATATTAATGCCCATAGAATGAACCTTGTCTATGAACTGGCGGAATTTGTCAGATTCAAAGACTGACTGGGTCTGGATGAACCGGGCGCCCGCCCGCACTTTCTTTTCCAGCTTTATTATCTGCAGTT
This sequence comes from Planctomycetota bacterium, assembly GCA_030018555.1. GTDB lineage: Bacteria > Planctomycetota > MHYJ01 > JACQXL01 > JACQXL01 > Yes70-35. The sequence continues at coordinate 4,496 of JASEHY010000092.1, read as the reverse complement.
CCACAGGGTCAAGCCCGGGCGAGACCACTCCACCCAAGAAGAAAGTAGGAATACCATCAAGTTTATTACCCGCAAGGTCTTTCCCTTCCATCAATCCTTTTGCTGTAGCGATGAGTTGGACAGAATCAAGGTCAAAGACGCCCTTTGCTTGTGGATGGTCACCTAATGTCTGATGGTCGCCGGTGAGACAGAGTATATTTTCTATGCCAAATACTGCGGCATTAAGCAGTTCAGATTGCAGAGACAACCGATTTCTATCCCTGCAGACCATTTGCATTATCGGTTCATATCCGCGCTCCTTGAGTTTGATACAGGTTGCTAAACTGCCCACCCGCATCACGGCTGACTGGATATCGGTTACATTAATCGCAGCCACCTTTTCTCCAAAATGCTTTGCCTCGTCAAGGCAGGAGGTCATATTGATTCCCTTGGGAGGACCGACCTCTGAGGTGATAACGAACTTGCCTGATTTTAATGCTTCACCAAGTTTACTCATCTCATGTCCTTTCTTATATAGTCAAAAACAGTCAAGTATTGTCATGGGTAGTCAAGCATAGTATATCCCTAGCGGGACTTCGCAACACTTGACCATTCTTGACTATTTCTTGACCTCTTCCTTTCCTACAACCTGATACGCTTCGTGAACAATCTTATCAGGTCGTTTAACCGCTCCGTAGTTCTTGGGTAGTTTAATATCTTTAATCAACTCCAGTTTGCCCAATTTCTTGAGTCGTTCATAGATAAGAACCCATCCGCAGTCGCGGTTGCGGTCAACCTCGCACTTGCCTTTTTCGTGTCCGCCGCAAGGTCCATTCATTAAACTCTTGGAGCACATCGTTATGGGGCAGACTCCGCCGGTCTCGTCAAGGATACAATCGCCGCAGGCAAGACATCTTTCTACCCACATTCCCGGCTCTTTGGTAGCGCCCAAGAAGGTAGTATTAAGTCCTGGTAATAAGACCTTCTCGCCGTTAAGTACTTCTGCGGTAAACTGCACGCCCACTCCGCAGGCAACAGAAAGAATCGCATCATATTGAACTAATTTGTCTTTTACTTCATCAATATACTCACGGTCGCACTGGCGAAGGATGGTTATAGTATCAATCTGTTTAGCGGAGCCGGGCGGAGTCCCGCCGGATGGCGGGAGAGTTTTGTCCATCTCAAACGCCATCTGCAGTTCAGTAGAAAGGAGTCCGGCTTCCTTTTCTCCGCCAGCCATACAGACTGCCACGCAGGAGCCGCAACCGAGAACGAGAATTTTGTTATAGGGCTTGAGCATCTCCTTGATTTCGTCTAATGGTTTTCGTTTGGCTACTATCATACACACTCCTAACTAAAGAACTAAAAAAACGAAAGGACGAAAGAACATTTACTTATCGGTTACTTGTTCTTCAGTTCTTCGGTTCTTCAGTTCCTCCGTGCCCCGCAAGGGGCTTGGTCCAAGCTTCTTAATCCGCTCTGTCATTTCCCTGACCGTATCGGCGAATTTTGTCCCCATTGCGGCGGACATATTGAACATCTCTAACCTTTCTGGTTCTATGCCGATTTCCTTGAGTAATTTCTTGGTATAATTTACCCACTGTTTGGCGTGGAGATTACCGTGAAGGAAATAGCATTCGCCTTCCAGGCAGCCGGCTACGAATACACCGTCCCATCCCTCCTGAAACGGCTTCAAGAGGTGCAGAGGGTCAACCTTGCCGGTGCAGAGAAGCCGGATAATCCGCACATTGGGTGGATATTGCAGACGCATAGAACCTGCTAAATCCGCAGCCGAATAGGCGCAGAACTGACAGCAGAAAGCCAATATATTAGGTTCAAATTCCATACAAGAACATTCTATTTATAAATCTCGCACTTCGCGATTAACTGGCTATCTTTATAATGAGCGAGATTGATTGTCTTTCTCGGACAGGCAGAGACGCATACGCCGCAACCGTGACAGAGAGATGGCTCAATATAGGCAACCTCAGAATCAGTTATTACGCCATTATGCATCTTGGTATTCTTAACTATCTTGGGTACATTAAACGGGCATTCGCGTACACAGGTCAGACACGCAATACATTCATCCTGGTTAACCTGGGCAATGATGCCACTAATCGTCATCTGCTTTTTGGAGAGGATAGTCGCAGCCCGTGCGGCAGCACCTTTTGCCTGAGCAATTGATTCGTTAATATGTTTGGGGAAGTGGGCCAGACCGGCAAGGAACATCCCTTCATTGGCAAAGTCCAGTGGTCTTAATTTCAGATGCGCCTCAAGGAAGAAACCCTCGGTATTGAGCGGCACCTTTAATGTCGTAGCCAGTGTCTGGGCGTCCGGCTGCGGACGAACAGGCATTGATAGAACCACCAAATCTGCAAGGATACTAATTTCTTTTTGTATAAGATTGTCATAAACACTTACCTGCAGATTTGGGACGGAAGAACTTAAAAACGGAGAAACTGAAGAACTAATAACTTGTTCTTTAGTTCTTTCGTTCTTTAGTTCTTTAGTCGTGGTTACTTCTGGCTTTTTGTCTAAATCATACCGGATGAAAACCACGCCCGCCTCCCGTGCCTGTCGGTAATATATCTCCCACATTCCATAGGTCATTATATCACGATAGAGGATATAGACATTGGCATTTAGATTTAGTTTCTTAATACGCAGGGCATTCTTGATTGCCTGGGTGCAACAGATACGGGAGCAGTAAGGATGTTCGGCGTCGCGACATTCTACACATTGAATCATAGCCACATTTCGGATTTCGTCCCGAAAGCATTCGGGAGGATTTCGGATTTCGTCAGAATCAAGTTTCTTTTCTAACTCCAGTTGAGTAATGACATTTGGATTCTGTCCATACATATATGAAGTCGGCTTGGCTTCTACACCGCCAATTGTAACAATCACCACGCCGTGCTCTATTTCATCTGTTTTACCGCCCCGATGTTCATCGGGGTGGTGGCTACCATCGTATTTAATCTTGGATTTATAATTTCCGATAGAACCGTTTATCTCCACAAGTTGGGCATTCTTATAGACCTTGAGTAACGGTTCGTTCTCTACTTCCGCTAACAGTTTCTGAAGATATTCCTTCGGGTTCTGTCCTTGAATGGTTTCGGTAATATTCCAGAGATTCCCGCCTAATCTATCGTTCTTTTCCACGAGATAAGTCATAAATCCCTGCCGTGCCAGAGATAGAGCCGAAGTAATACCTGATAGTCCTCCACCCACAACCAAGGCATTAGGCACCACCTCAAATGATAGTTCTTTCAGCGGTTCTAAATACCGCGCACGGTTTATTGCCATCTTGACCAGGTCCTTTGCCTTTTCAGTTGCCTCTAATGGCAAGTTCATATGCACCCAACTGCACTGGTCGCGGATATTCGCCATCTCAAAGAGGTATTTATTTAAGCCCGCATCGCAGAGCATCTCCTGGAATAACGGCTCGTGCGTGCGCGGGGTGCAGGAAGAAACAACTACACGATTGAGTTTATGTTCATTAATCATCTGAATGATATGCTGTTGAGTATCTGTGGAGCAGGTATAAAGGTTCTCTTCGGTATAAATAACATCAGGAAGTTTCCTGGCGAAATCTACCAGCGTCTGGACATCTACGACGCGTGCGATATTGGTGCCGCAACGGCAGATAAAGACGCCGATTCTTGGCTCTTCGCTTTTGACATCCCGCTCCGGTGGATAGGTCTTTTGTTTGACCAGAGTATTACGTGCTTGTGATAATAATTCGCCTGCTAACGCAGATGCACCGCTTGCGCCCATCACTGATTCTGGTATATCCATCGGACCACTTAATACGCCAGCCGCATAAATACCTTCTTTGTTGGTTATGCCATAACTTCCGCCAAAGGCGCCCCTATCCCTCTGACGGGATCCCGGTGAGGGACGGGCGACCGTTTGAACGTCGTCTGTGCCTCCGGCGGAGAATCCAAACTGATTTAGTGTCAGTCCCAGGTTCTTGCACAATTCCACTCCGCTGGGCGAAGGCACAAATCCAACCGAAAGCACCAACAAATCAATCTCTTCTTCCTTCATCGTATTGGTTACCTCCTCCAAATAAGTAATGAGCAAACTCTTTGTCCCGGGAATCTCTTTGACCGTTGAGATAATACTCTTGATATATCTAACGTCCTTCTGCTTGGCAGAGGTGGTATAATACTCATATCCCTTGCCGAACGAGCGCAGGTCGTTATAAAATATGGATACCGCAACATCAGATTCGTGTTCCTTGGTGATAATTGCCTGTTTGGTGGCATACATACAGCAGACTGCGGAACAATAATCTTTCTCAATAGAATGGTCGCGCGAGCCGACGCACTGAATCCAAGCAATTTTATGCGGGTGTTTTTTATCGGATGGTCTTAAGACCTGTCCAGCGCAAGGACCTGAAGCCGAAAGGATTCGTTCATACTGGATAGAAGTAACGACATTCGGGAATCTGCCAAAACCGTATTCACCTTTTCCCAGTCTGGATGCGTCTCCGCCAGAGGCGGAAAACA
>JASEHY010000091.1 GCA_030018555.1 Planctomycetota bacterium | reverse complement strand
TATTTTAACTTATTAGCAATCTGATTGCAAGAAATTAGTATGTGTCCCCAGATTACCGAGTCCTTCCTTCGTCAGGATAAACGACTCGGTTTACCCTGAATGAAATGAAGGGTGCGAGGCAGAAAACGATACCTCGCGTCTCACAGAGACCCAGTGGGTCCCGCTTAAATCAAGCCCTCCAGCCCCCACCAGAGGCGGGCAGGCGCGGTGTGTGTCACCGCACCATAGATACGTCTTATGTCACCATGTCCCTGACCGTCCCGCCGACTGCAAAGCACATCACCACTTCTACTATTTTGGTTTCTCTTCTGGTTTCTTCTCCCCATAAGGAGGGAAAAGGTCTTTCCTGCGCTGTTTCCCGGCCTCGGAATCAGGGTCAGGCCCAGCGGTCGGTGTGGGACCAGTTACATTTCCGGACGTTATTGCTATACCTGAAGAGGTAATTTCTAATGTGAATTGAATGCTTTCATCAAAACGCCCTAGTATCTCTGGCGGTGGGCCGGTGTCAACAACCCAGATACGCAACTCAATAGTTACTTTAATAATTACTTTTTCATCAGGTTTTAGGTCTTTCGGTTCTGGTTTAATATCAATTAATCCCGGCCTGTCGATATAAGTCCCCGGTCCATTTCTTGGTATGGACCCTTTATTGGTTGGGTCGGTGCTTGATTTGGGGCCATCAGGTTTCCAGCCGATTTCTTCTTTCACAACATTCCCGCTTGGGTAGTGTGTTGCGACAATCGTCCTTTTCCAGAATACAATGGTTTCATAAGACCCTATTTTTGCGACGAGTATAGTCGGCTCTATGTTTATTATTATGGATTTACCATAATGTATTGTTCCGGTTATTACTTCCGTTGGGGTTATTTCTCCTTGAAACCAAGTAATATATCCATTAGGTAAGTCGTTAAGCCATGTATGAATAGTACTTTTAATGGTCTCCGAAATAGTCGTAGCAGTATATGTTATTGTAAAAGTACAATCGGCATTTCTGGTCATCGTATATGGAACCGAATGTTTTCCTATCATCCTCTCGCCTCTGATTGTTAGAGGATATTTAGGAGGCGGTTTTGGCGCTTTGGTCGGTTCAGTAGGGTTTGAGGTGTTTTTAGCAGTAAATTTTGCCCCTCCTAATAAAGGAACATTATATGGAATCGTTCCTTGTCCTGTGGTTTGGATATTTACATATTGCGGTTGAGTGGGCCAGAAGGTTCCGGTATGATGTATTTCCATCGGTAATGGCGCTAAGCCCACTGATTCAAGATAACTGCTGTTAACTAGGAGCCGTTGCGTAATATCAAGACGCCCGGTTCTCATATTAAGAGCGCCGGTGGAAGGATTATCGTGATTCTCCGAGAAGAAGAGAACGCCTGAATCTATCCCTTGATAGATAACCGGCGTTGCCCAACAAGAGGAAGAAATAATACTAACAGAGGCAATTTCAGGGTCTGCGGTAGCCGATAATTGGAGCGCAAAACTTCCTTCCAATGAAGTAATAAGCGTCTCGCCATTAGGCGCAATTATTACGGCTTCATTCGGCGTATAATAAAGGTATAAATGAAGGGTTTGTGGAAGGCCAAACGGCGGCATCCCAAAGGTGCTTCCCTGGGTCATCCAGTAATCATAACCGGCCGTATTAAATGCCTTGATACGATAGAAGTAATTGGTTGCCGGCTGGAGTCCGGTATCAATATAGAATGTGGCATCCTTGGCCACCGTGGAAATATGCTCAAAGGTCTGGTTGTCTAATGAACGTTCTATCTCATAACCGTCTTCATTATAGGCATCAAGCCAGGTGATTTCAAAAGATGAAGAGGTTTCATTATGAGCATATAGTATAACAGATGCATTGGGGAACTTCGGCGGTATGCGCGGCATAATCACCATCACCTCATCAGAATAAGCGGAATTGCCGACATTGTTAAATGAATAGATACGAAAGTAAAAAGGTTTCTCATTATGAATAAGTGGGTAGTAGGTAATATCCAGATAGGTGGTAACATTAGGTCCTAAGGTATCAATTGTCTTATATATACCATCTATTCCTTCTTTCCACTCAATCTTAAAGCCAAACTCATTATCAGAATTATCTGTCCATTGGAGGAGAACTTGTTCTGCGGATAAGGCAGTTGCGGTTAATCCGGTTGGTAGAGGCGGCAGATTAACAGAAGGAATGTCGGGGAATGTGGTTGCGGTTACCTCATTAGAATAGGCGCTTTCAGTTGCCTCATTATATGCCTTGACACGATAATAATATTTGGTGCTTGGTAAAAGCCCTGAGTCAGTATAAGAAATTAATGGAAAGAGAGAATCGGCATCTGTTGGCACAACGGCTATCTGGACATAATTATCTGTTATAGTTTTTCTCTCTATCTTAAATCCTTCCTCAAGATGAGCCATATCATCCCACCATAGCTCTATCTGGGAATCAGATATAATCTTTGGTTTTAACATTAGAGGCGTTTCAAGTGGTGTGGTGGCACTGACTATGTCAGAGAAATCACTATAACCGGCTTCATTGTATGCCCTGACTTTATAAAAATAGGTGAAGCCTCCACGTAATCCTTCGCCCCAGCCACCTAAAGGTATTGGAGAAATATAAGAATAGTTAACACTATTTGCTGGTAGAGATAGGGACCACTTAAAGTTTATTCCACCATCATACGAAAACCACAATTCAAATTCGGTTTCATTAACCGAATTATCCTGCCAGGTGAGGTCTATCTGATTATGGGAAACTACTGTAGCAACTAAATTTGACGGCGCTTTAGGTGGTAAGATTATCCTAAAAGTAATAGAAGCGACCGTAGTTTGACCGCCAAGAACTGTATCATATTGATAATCCGATGAGTCAGTTACGCTAACCGTAATAATATGACCGCCTTCAGAGAGGGGTTGAGGAGTCAGGAGCGTCAAACCAGCATCGCTTATCCGGGCATATTGGGTATAGTCCACTCCATCCACCCCTATTGTCGTTAGGTCAGTTCTAATTGCCGATAAGAAGTCCTGATACTCTATCTTAATCTCTGGCGTGGCAGTATTGAGCCATTGCCCATCTGTTGGGTAGATAAATCTCACCACAGGTGCCCATTTGTCCACCTCACAAATCCTCTGTTGTGCCTGTCTGAACTGCTTGACCGCCTCTGCATAATTACCGGCATTATAAGAGGTCATTCCTTTCTGATAAAACTTCTCGGCTTCCAGAACCTTGGACCATTCTGTATCAGTTGACTTATAAAGCCCGTTAGTCATAAGTGCCTCCAGCCGACTTGAAACAATCTGCTGAACTAATAAACAGGTCTGCATTTGGAGGTCGGTAGTATTATATCCGGTCTTGCTCGTGGTTTTCTGTAATTGGTTAATCGTCTGCTCTATCCTGACAAACGAGGCAACAAGGTCTCCTTGTTCTAATTTATCTAAGGCACCATTAGTCCCTGCTCCATCGTTATTCCCTATCAGCATCTCTAATGCCTCTGTGAGCATTTTATCTACCTGCGGAGTGGTTGTCTGGTCTGCTATAATTTCTTTCAGGTCTGTAACCGTTGTCTCTATTGCCTCTACTGAGGTAATAATAGTTATAGCCACAGAGGACACAGAGGAAAGCCCGACATTGTCAGTGGCGACAAGTTTTATGATATGCTCACCTAAGCAGTAAGATGATAAGTTAATAGAGATGTTAAAGTTGATAGGAGAATTATCCAGATAAGCGGTTACTTGCGAAATTCCTGAGGTCGCATCTGCAATCGTGATAATGAGGGTCTGCTCTTCTAAGGCATTGGTCATCCAGACTGAGATTACCTTGTGGTTGATGGGGGTGAGGGTGAGTTTGAGTTTGGATACAGAGAGATATTTCTGCACCCGTAACATCTCAACGGTTATCTCTGGTGGAGTGGTATCAAGGATAATTGTATCCAAGAATATTGAAGTTAAACCGATACCATTTTTGTATTCCACGTACACGGTCTTTGTGCCGTCACCTTCGCTTAATACCCATTCTTTTGTGGTAGTATAATCATCCCATAATGACCAAGTGATACCGTCATTACTAAAACGCATCTTTTTAACACCGGATTCTGGGTCTTCGGCTGAAAGGGTAAGAGTGCAGATAGTGGTAGAGTTATATTTGGCATCGTTCTGGATAACAATTGAACCGGTTGGCGGAGTAGTATCAAAGGGATGAGTCGTAGCAGATGCCTCATTAGAGTAATGACTCTCTCCTGCCGGATTAAATGCCTTGACACGATAGGTATAAGTGGTTGATGGATGAAGACCAGTATCCTGGTAGAAAGTCATATTTGCAGGAAGAGTTGTAATCGGGGTAAATATTGCCTCATTAGAGTATCGCTCCAGGATAAACCCATCTTCATTATCCGAATTATCCTGCCAGGTGAGGTCTATCTGGGATGATGAGACCGCAGTAGCGACTAAATTTGACGGTGCGGCGGGCACCGGGATGGTAAGTTTAGCGACATAGGCATCCCAGGCGGGATAGCCGCCGCCGTTGGTCTGACCTGGGAAGGCGCCCTGGGTATACCCACCTATGTAAATGCTTGAACCATCCACCGAGACTGAAACCCCGAAATCATTTGATGATGTCCCAAACTGTTTGGTCCAGCCCACCTCGCCGTTATCATCATACTGGCGGATAAAGACGTCCTCTACTCCGGCGCTGGCTTCGCCCAGGACGCCGGTGGTGGTGCCGACCACGACCTTGTCATAGATTCCTGAAGCAAAGTCATAACCTGTGGTTCCGAACTGGCGAGTCCAGACCTCGTTGCCATTGGCCGCATCAATCTTGCGGACAAAGGCATCCCAGTATCCTGCATTGCTATACCATGGTAAGGCGCCAAATGTCTGTCCTGCCACATACACACTCGTGGAATCTACAAACACTCCATTAGCATAATCCAAAGACGAGCTTCCAAACTGTGTGGTCCAGAGCGCGGTACCATCGTTCGCATCAATCTTGCGGACAAAGGCATCATAACTTCCGGCGCTGGTGCCTGAAAGGTTGCCGGCTGTGCGGCCGGCCACATACACCCCAGTGGAGTGGGCAAAAATGGCGAGTCCCTCATCATAAACCGATGTTCCGAACTGTTTAGTCCAGAGGACGGTGCCGCTGTTTGGGTCTAATTTTATGACAAAGGCATCAGCGCCGCCTGCGCTGGTCTGTCCTGGAAAAGTGCCATTTGTTTGCCCGGTCACATAAATGCCCGAAGAATCGGCAGAGATTGCCCAAGCATAGTCATAAGCCGATGTCCCGAACTGTTTGGTCCAGAGCACGGTGGTGCCATCATGAGTGTACTTGCGGACAAAGGCATCCATACCGCCTGGCTTGGGAGAAACGAGGGTACCCAATGTGTGCCCGGCTACATAAACACCTGAGTCATCTACCGCGACTCCATAGGCCTCATCCTGTTGCCAGGTTCCGAACTGTCTACACCAGAGCAAGTCGCCATTAGCATTGTATTTAACAAGAACCGCATCACCGACTCCTAAGTTGGTCTGACCGGGGAAGGCGCCATAATTTGTGTACCCTGCGGCATAGACGCCCCCATCAGGAGCAGCCGCAACAGCCCGATAAAAATCGGGCTTATTAGTGCCAATCTGCCTGACCCAGTCAACGGAAGGCGCCTCTGCGCTCGCGTAGCCGGTGAGCATTATGCTTATCACAAGGATAAGCATTGTCCATTTTACTTGTAGTGAGTGCAACGAACCTATGTGTCTCATACCACACATCCTTTTAGTCGCTGTTAGTCCTCCGATGTAACCTACATATAATGAATGCATAAAGGCGACCAAAAACTGCCATAATCTAACACTTCTACTATATACCCATATCCG
>JASEHY010000090.1 GCA_030018555.1 Planctomycetota bacterium | reverse complement strand
AGCGACCCTTCGGATGCAGAGCATCCTCAGGATGCGAAGCAGAACCCGGAACGGGTAAATCGCACCGCTACTTGAAGACCCAGTAGTAAGCCGGTTAATCTGTTAGAACCGTCTACTGAAACTAAAGATAGGAGAGTAAATATGCCAGAAAAAAGAGAGACCGAAAGCCAGGAACAAACAGAATCGCCCAGCAATCCTTTTTTTGATATGTGGAATAAGTTTGCCGGGTCATTCAAATCACATCCTTTTATGCAGATGGATTTGAGCGGTGCATTTCCCCAGTGGTTTAAGGCATATGATGATATAGCCAAAAAGTTTTATAGTGTGCCTTTAAGCGGGGTAGTCGGTGAGGTCTTCCCCAAATTTGTGGATACTGCAGATGTTTATATGAGATTGTTTAAATCGTGGGCAGATGCAGCCGGCCGTCCCAATGTCTCGCCGGATTTGATGAAAAACTTCTTTAGTATCTGGTCAGATAGCCAGAAGGAAATATTCAGCAAACTGTTTGGTCTGCCTCTGCCAGATGCCCTGGGCGGTAATATACAGGAATGGAACGAGTTAATAAAGAATTCGCTGGAGAATTTCTCACGATTTTATACTGCTAACTATCAACCATTTATTGAAAACTGGAATAAAATCTCGCAGGAAACGGATAAAATACTGCGTGAGAAACCAGACCCGACTAAATATAAAGAGTTTTATTCCACACTGATGCAGGGATATGAATCCGCATTAGGCAAATTTATAAAAATGCCTATGGTCGGACCTTCCAGACTGTTACTGGAAAAGGTATTTAAGAGTATTGACGCCTTTATAAAGTATTACACTGCAATAGTTGATTTTAATATGGTGTTTTATTCGCCAGGCAAAGAAACGGTTGAAGAATTAGCCCGTAAGGCAACAGACCTGCTCAAAGGCGAAGTTACTCAGGAAAAATACAAGCAATTCTACGAACTTCTGATAAAAACCTTTGAGGACCGCTTTTTCCAATTATTCAAAACTCCTGCTTTTACTGAAGTTATCAGAAGAACCCTTGATAGTTATCTTGATTTCCGTAAGCAACATTTTGCGGTAATGGAGGAAATGCTCAAAGCCACCCCAATTATAACCCGAACGGAAATAGATGATGTTTATCAGGAACTTTATAACTTGAAAAAGAGAATAAAGGAATTAGAGAGACATTTAAAAGGCGAGAAGACAAAAAAAGATGAGAGGAGGAAGTAAAAATGCCAGAGACAACCAACAAGGAGAAGACCAAAACCAATCTTGTTAAGGAAATAGATTTCTTACAGAAGAAGTTCTTACGGGGTCTTGAGATTCTTACCAGCCCTCTGAATACCTCTGTCGGTACAACACCTTCTGAATTGGTCTATCAGGAAGACAAGATGAAAATCTTCCGATATGTTCCTGTGAAAAAGGAAGTGAATTCACCGCCAGTCCTGATGGTCTATGCCCTGATCAACAGGCAATATATGCTTGACCTCCAGCCCGACCGCAGTATTATTCGTTATCTCGTAAATCAGGGTATTGATGTCTATATTATTGACTGGGGCTATCCTTCTCAAATGGATAAATTCATTACTCTGGAAGACTATATTGAGGGCTACCTCAATAATGCGGTAGAGGAAGTATTAAAACAATCTGGTGTATCCAAGTTAACAATGGCTGGTATCTGTCAGGGCGGAACCTTTTCCGCAATCTACTCTGCACTGCATCCAGATAAAATAAAAAACCTCATAACGATTGTTTCACCAATTGACTTTGAGACTGATACCGGTCTTCTTAATATCTGGTCAAAAGGATTGGATGTGGATAAGATGGTAGATTCTTTTGGCAATATACCGGGTGAATTTATGAATATTGGCTTTCTTCTGATGAACCCTTTCCGTCTGATGCTGGATAAATATGTGGGCTTTTTGATAAATATTGATGATAAGGATTTTGTTAATAATTTTATCAGGATGGAAAAATGGATTTTTGACTCGCCTGACCAGGCCGCTACAGCATGGAAGGAATTTCTGAGAGATTGTTACCAAAAGAATCTTCTTGTTAAGAATCAACTTAAAATAGGCGATAAAGTAGTGAACCTGAAAAATATCACAATGCCGGTTCTGAATATCTTTGCTGAATATGACCATCTGGTGCCACCTGCCTGTTCCAGAAATTTCACAGATTATATCTCCAGCAAAGATAAAGAAATTGCCTCGTTCCTGACCGGACATATTGGTATCTTTGTATCGTCAAGGTCTCAAAAGGAAATCTGCCCTAAGTTGAGCCAGTGGATTATTAAACGCTCTCAGGAAAAGTAACCGCCGTTAGAAAAGAAAGGAGAAGCAGAAAATGAATGAACTTAAATATGCGGATATAAAAATAGGCGATAAGGCATCGTTTTCCAAGACGATTAGCGAGTCGGATATATATAATTTCGCCGGTGTCTCGGGTGATTTTAATCCGGTTCATATCAACGAAGAATTTGCTAAAAACAGTTTATTCAAGACCAGAATCGCACACGGATTTTTGGGCGTAAGTTTTATATCAACTGTCCTCGGCACAAAACTGCCTGGACCAAACACTATTTATCTTTCACAGGAATTGCAATTCAAAGCACCAGTCAAAATTGGTGACACCCTCACCGCAGAATGCGAAGTGCTTGAGAAAACAGACAAGAAAAAGATACTGAAACTAAAAACAACGGTTTTTAACCAGACAGGTACTTCTGTAATAGAGGGCATTGCCACCGTCCTTAAATACGAGTCTACTTAAGTTGAAGTAAACGGATTGAACCGATTAAATTAGATTTGTCCATCTAATCTGTTTGCTGAATAGCGAAAAATTTACAGAAAATATAAAAAATACTTGACAGACTTACATATATATTGTATATTATATATAGAACATTTGGAATGTTCCGAACAAGATGCTCTCTGGTTACAATAGTAGCGATGGTTACTGTAACCTTTGTAACGGATGTAATCTCTCTATTTGGGCGTCGTGTGGTAAGAGGTAAAATATGCAGGATGAAATTTTTATAGATACTGTGATAAAATCCTCCAGTGAATTTGCTGATAGTATTGGCATCAATAGTGTAGTAGCGCAGATTTATGCATTGTTGTATGTTTCTCCTTCTGTCCTATCATTAGATGAAATATCAGAAAAACTGCATCTGAGCAAAAGCACTGTAAGTCAGAATATTCGTATTCTGGAGGGGTGGGATGCGGTAAAGAACACCTTTGTCAAGGGCTCGCGCAAGGACTATTATGAAGTCAACCATGACATAATGGGAATCATCTTAACACGGCTTAAAAGAGGACTATCCAATAGACTCTCTAAGGCAGAAAAAAATCTCAACGAGATGGTAAATCTGATTACTACCGTTAAGGATACTGCCCGAAAGAAGTTCTATCAAAAACGGCTTGAAAAACTTAGGGAGATATACCAGAAAATCTTAACTCTTGCGATAATGATACCGGATAAGATGTAATTACGGTTACAATGTTACACTGTTATAGAATTACAACAACAATAAAACATTAAAACAATATAACAATGCAATACTCGTTATGATAAAAATAGTGTTTTTAGGTACAAACGGTTGGTATGATACTCATACCGGTAACACGATGTGCGTTCTGGTGCAATCACCAGAATATGATATCATCCTTGATGCTGGTAATGGATTTACCAAGATTGATAAATATTTGTCGTTTAATAGACCGGTATATCTTTTTATTTCTCATTTTCATCTTGACCACATTATCGGATTACATACTTTGAACAAATTTAATTTCAAGGAGGGGTTGCATATCGCGGGACCTGAGGGGTTAAATAATGTTCTGGATACGCTGATACGTCCCCCTTTTACTTTTTATTTTTCTAAACTCCCCTACCCTACCAAGGTATATGAACTTACTGAAGGGAGACATAACACACCTCTACCATTAGAGTGTGCAATATTATCTCATCCGGTTACTACATTAGGTTATCGTTTCCAACTTGATGATAAAGTTATTGTTTATTGTACTGATACGGGTTTCTGTGAGAATGCCCTGAAATTGGCTCAGGATGCCGATTTACTAATTGCGGAATGTGCCTATAAAAGGGGTCAATCACTGCCGCACTGGCCGCATATGAATCCTGACGATGCGGGAAGATTAGCCCGAGAAACCAATAGTAAAAAGCTTGTTCTCACACATTTTGATGCCGCGACTTATCAGACAATAGAAGACCGAAAGATTGCCGAAAATCAGGCAAAGGAATCTTTCCCTCAGGCCGTGGTGGCAATTGATAATATGAGTCTTGAGTTATAACTAAACCGAGATATTATTAGAACTACTTATTTAGGAGGAGGATTAGCAATGAAAGTGGTAATTCTGGCTGGTGGATTAGGATTAAGGTTGAGCGAAGAGACTGAAATAAAACCTAAGCCAATGATAGAGATCGGAGAGAAACCTATTCTCTGGCATATTATGAAAATATACTCGCATTATGGATTTAATGATTTTATTGTCTGCCTGGGCTATCGTGGTTATCTTATCAAGGAATTTTTTGCTAACTATCTACTTCACCAGTCTGATGTAACTATTGATGTATGTCGGAATAAAATCCGCATACACCAAAATTACTCTGAGCCGTGGTGTGTAACATTAGTAAATACCGGATTAGAAACCCAGACTGGCGGACGAATAAAAAGAGTTAAGAAATATGTTGGCAATGAAACCTTTATGTTTACATACGGCGATGGAGTTGCCAATGTAAACATACCGGATTTAATTAAATTTCATAAGAAACACGGTAAATATGCTACTGTTACTGCAGTTCAACCACCGGGTAGATTCGGCGCTTTAAACATTAACAATAAAAATACTGTTATTAACTTCCAAGAGAAAGTTACAGGAGACGGAGGCTTAATCAACGGAGGCTTTTTTGTCCTTGAACCAGAGATTTTTAATTACATTGAAGGAGACCAGACTTACTGGGAAGGGAAACCAATGGAAACTATCGCTAAACATGGTCAATTAAAAGCATACAAACATACAGCATTCTGGAAACCAATGGATACGCTCAGAGAGAGAAAAGAACTTGAATCATTATGGAATAGTGGAAAGGCTCCGTGGAAAATATGGAAAGATTAAATATTTATCGTAATAAAAAGGTCATGGTAACCGGGCATACGGGCTTTAAAGGTTCATGGATAAGTTTATGGCTATCTGAACTCGGCGCCAAGGTTATTGGTTATGCCCTGAAGCCAGAAACAAAACCTAATCTCTTTGATATCATAAATTTAAAGAATATCATATCTCATCATATAGGCGATATCAGGAATTTCGCCAAACTCAAGAGGATTATTAAGGCATCCAAGCCGGATATGATTTTCCATCTGGCAGCCCAGCCACTGGTAAGACGGTCTTATTTAGAGCCCCAATATACCTACGAAGTCAATGTGTTGGGAACAATAAATATGCTTGAGGCAGTAAGACAGACTAATTCCATTAGAGCAGTGATAAATGTAACCAGTGATAAATGCTATGAGAATAAAGAACAAAAGCAAGGTTATAAAGAAACAGACCGGCTGGGTGGCTATGACCCCTATAGTTCCAGTAAAGGATGTGCCGAGTTAGTAACCGCAGCATATATAAAATCATTTTTTAATCCCGAAAGATATAAATCTCACAGAGTAACAGTTGCTTCTGTTAGGGCTGGGAATATTATTGGCGGCGGTGATTGGTCAAAAGACCGACTGGTCCCAGATTGCATCAGGGCATTAGCAAAGAATAAAACGATTATCATTCGTAACCCTAATGCAATAAGACCATGGCAATATGTCTTAGAACCTCTTTATGGATATTTATTGTTGGGTTCCCACTTATTAAAGAGAGAAACAAAATACATCGGCGCCTGG
>JASEHY010000008.1 GCA_030018555.1 Planctomycetota bacterium | reverse complement strand
AATCGTGATTGGTCTTTGCTTCCCACTCCATAATCCGTTTATAGTTGATTTTATCCTCAAATCGCTTCATCTCGGTAATCTGTGCCTTTTTAATAGGTAGTCCCAATGTCCTTTCTGTTTCCGCGAGAGCAATCCAGATTCGTCGGTGGGTCCTGAGACGGTATTCATCAGAGAAAATATAAAGCATCTCTGGTCTCCCGTAACGAGTAATTAAGGGCGATTGATATTCCTGAAAATCTCTGTTTTTCATAGTAGATAATTATTTGCTTTCCAAATGCTCCTTAAACGATTCACGCCAGTCCTGCAGTTGAATAGAAGCCCTGGGCGTCGCAGCGGTAAGAAAGAGAAATATTGCCTGTTGAATACGATTAAATTTCTCTCTCTGCTGGGGCAGTAATTTCTCATAGCAGACACTGTGCTGAACACCATTTATATCCACACTGATTATTTTAGTAAAAAAGGTTAATCTTTTCAAGTCATTTATGTTGAACTCATTCAGAGGGGTGGACGAGAGCGAGAAAAAATCCTCCTGATTGAGATATCTAAATACCTCGCCCGCGGTCTCATCGTCAATGACCGACACTTCAGGGGTATTTATTTGTTCAAGCATCTCATCTAATCTCGTGCCGTATTTAAGATTTCTTTCTCTGGAAACCATTGCGATATAAATACCAATCGGCTCTTTGGCTGATTTTCCCTTCGCCAACTGGAAATATGAAATCTTTATCTCACCGGGTGAGACGGCTGTCTTTGAGACAGAACTACTCACACATCCAGAACCTAATAGTAAAAGCACCAATAAACAACTAATACGAACCATACAAAAGAGTTCAAATGTTCAAGGGGTTCAAAAGGTTCAAGGCGTATTTCTCTTGAACCCCTTAAACTCCTTGAACCCTTGAACTTATGTGTTCCAACACCTTATCCACTCCAATACTTTCCTTTTTCCCGCTGGAGCGGTATTTGATGTCAACCTTCCCCCCCACCTTATCTTTCAGCCCCTTGCCAACTGTTACTATCAATGGAATGCCGAGCAAATCAGCGTCCTTAAATTTCACGCCCGGTGAAGTATCACGGTCATCCCAGAGTACTTCAATAGAGTTTGCCCTGAGGTCCTGATAGAGTTTTTCCGAGACCTCTCTGATTCTCTTATCGGCTGGATTGATAGAAATAATTATTACCTGATAGGGCGCAATTGAGTTGGTCCAGATAATGCCATTCTCGTCATAGGAGTTTTCAATAGCAGATGCGATAATTCTATTCACCCCTATACCGTAGCAACCCATTATCATAGGAAGCCGTTTCCCCTTCTCATCAAGGAAACAGGCATTGAGTGCCTCGGAATATTTGGTCCCGAGTTTGAAGATGTGTCCTAATTCTATGCCAGTCATAATCTTCAACATCCGTTTCCCGCAAGAAGGACAGGGGTCTTGTTCCGTGATTATTCTCACATCAGCACTCCGGTCTATCTTAAAATCACGATTGATATTAACATTCAAGAAGTGCATATCTTTCTTATTAGCACCGGTAACAAAGTTCTTCATTTCCAGCACCGAATAATCAGCGATTATTTTTATATTTCCAGTAGGTCCGCCTCTGGCGGATAAGCCGACCGGACCTGAAAACCCCATTGCTCCACCGGTTACCTTTTCTATCGTCTTCTCATCAGATAGTTCCACCACTGGAGCAGAGACCAGTCTGGCGAGTTTAGCAAAGTTGAGTTCGTGGTCGCCGCGCAACAATACTGCTATCTGACCTGTTGGGGTGCGACAGACCATCGTCTTGACCATCTCTGTTGGCTGGACATTAAGAAACTTGCTTACTGCCTCAATGGATGACTTGTCCGGTGTGAGGATATCTTTAAGAGGTTTTAATGAGGAGTTCGGCGTCTCCGAACTCTTATCTCCGAACTCATTTATCGGAGCGAAATTAGGATTGGCGCTGTAGTTACAATTACCACATTTTATAAACAAATCTTCCCCTGCAGGTGAAGGGCAGGTGAATTCATGAGACCCCTTACCCCCCATTAAACCGGGGTCTGCCTCTATGATATGATAGGATAATCCGCAACGGTCAAAGATACGACAATACGCTTTATACATCTTACGGTAACTCTTCTCAAGACCTTCTTCATCAATATCAAAACTATATGCATCCATCATTATAAACTCTTTGCTACGAATCACTCCGAAGCGGGGTCTTATTTCATCACGGAATTTTGTCTGTATCTGATAAAGGATGACGGGCAATTGTCTGTAGGAAGATATTTCATTGCTTACCAGAAGGGTAATAATTTCTTCGTGAGTAGGGCCGAGCAGGTTTAATTTGCCGCTGCGGTCTTTGATTTTGAAGATGATGTCGCCGAAATCCTTCAATCTACCTGTCTGTTCCCACGGCTCAGGCGGATGAAGCGCAGGTAAAAGCACTTCCAGAGAACCAGAACCGTCCATCTCCTCGCGAACAATGTTAATTACTTTATTCAGAACCCTTGTTCCCAGTGGCAGATAATTATAGGTGCCGGCTGAAAGTTTGCGGATGAGACCTGCCCTTATCATTAACTTATGGCTCAGACTCTCTGCCTCGGCAGGGTCTTCTTTTAGAGTCGGTATAAAACTATTGGTCCATTTCATATGACGGAATTTAACAGATTAAACTGATACCTGTCAAGAAAAACTTGGAATTGGTCAAGGAATACTCCCTCCAATGGGATGCCTCGGTTCTGGCCCTTTGGTCAGGCAGGAAGAAGATTATCTCTACTCCAGCGCCAAGTCGCATGTTTTAGATGTGCCTGACGAGGTGTTAAGAGAGCAATTATTTGACAAAG
Source organism: Planctomycetota bacterium (assembly GCA_030018555.1). Lineage (GTDB taxonomy): Bacteria > Planctomycetota > MHYJ01 > JACQXL01 > JACQXL01 > Yes70-35. Next base: position 14,224 of record JASEHY010000008.1, on the reverse strand, counting down.
AGGAAAGAAAGTGGTATATTGAATTCTTGAAGGTAGAGCCGACCAATAAAGAAATAAACACCATAAGAAAAGCCACCAAAATCGGCAGGCCATTGGGCGACGAGAACCTTATAAATAAGATAGCCGGGTTGCTGGACCATCATTTTCTGAAAACAGTCCCGACGAACGTCGGGACTAAACCGCGTAAATAAAAGGCTTGCCCTCGAGCGAAGCGAAGGGATAGGAGCCGAGGTGTGTGTCACCAGAGATTAATATTATGTGTTAATTAAATAACAAGCTAAGTTTATTTTTCTATGGGAATATCGCGGAGTTTTATAGTGGCAAAATCGGATCCATACCAACCAGTTGTTAAGATAGTATAAAACATTTTTACTAAATTGGGACTTCCCTTAATACCTTCAAATGTCCAGATTGTCTTTGTGGGTGCCTGGCAAACGAATAAATTAAATACGTGTCTTTCATCCTTGTTCTCCAAGTTAGCAACTCGCAGCCTTGAAGCAAAATATCCATTCCCTTCCTCATCAAATATGCGGGTATGATATTTACCCTCAATAGCAGTAAACACCGTTAGTTTTATATCATCTTCTGAATTATTTGTAATTAGCATCTCTACCGTTAAGGTGGTCCCGGAAAGTTTACAGGACTTGACTTCAAAAGTAAATTTATTTATTTCAACTTTCAAATTATCATTTTTGGGTAGTACAGGTGGAGTTTTAGTTTCCGCAGGAGTTGCTTTACCGGTTGCGACTCCTTCATCTGTGGGAATATATTTATTAGCCATATCTTCAAGCGCTTTGGTTTTGGCAATGTCCTGCGATGAAGCCACAATTATTTTGGCTGTTGCCACATCTAAGACCTTTGCGGTAAGACGAATATTTTCCCCGATGAGAGTAATATTGCCGGTAAGGAGTGCATCTGCACCGGCAATCTCGCCCAATTTCTTGGCGGTCTGTGGGTCTATCAGACCAGTCATTGATAACTTATGCTCTTTGAGAAGCGTTTTGAGATGTGCCCTATCTATAACCTCAAATTTCTTATCCGCACCCGGAATCTTTACAATGAACTCCTCTCCGCATTTGGGACAGCGGACTGTTAATGGCTTGTTTATTCTGGCAATTTCACTAAGCGCCACTGATGCCTCCTCGGCGAGGAATCTGCCTAATTCGCTGATTTTGCCTTGAGCATCGGTGAAATCAACCACAGCGATATTCTTCTTGTCAGATTTGGCAATGGCTTCGCCGATAGTTGAAGATAGATTTTTCACCTCTTTCTCATAAGCCAAAGAGAAGTTGAGCATCAGTAAAAGCATAATTATCCCTAATAAGCCAGAACCTCTAATTTTTATCATAGAGCACCTCCTTTATTTTTCAATCGGAATATCACGGATTACAACTGCTCCGTATGTCCATATCCATCTCTTCGCCGAGGATTGCTCATTATAAAATCCTATTGTTAATGCTTTTATGACTTTTGGAGTTCCTTGAAGTTTCTCAAATGTACAAACTGCTTTTGTTGGACTTCCACTAATAATAGTATACTTGATACACGTGTTCCCATCTTTTTCAACTTTAAGTATCTGATTGCCGATTTGCATCTTAACAGGGAAATATTCATTTCCCACATCATCAAGTATTTTGGTAGTGTAATCACTCTGTTGAACAAAGAAATGACGATATATATCGTCTTCTGAATTATTCGTGATTATTACTTCAACCGTCAAGGTTGAGTCAGAAAGTTTGCATGATATAACTTCATAGGTGAATTTATCTGCCTCAACCTTCGGGCCATCTTTTTTTGGCTGGGCATCGGACTTTTTATCCGGCGTCGTTTGGGAGGGGTTGCCAGAAGGAGTTACGCCCGAGGCGAGTAGTTTTAAGACCGATTCATCCTTGAAGATTTCGGTAGCGGCAACGGCGAAAATCTCACCGCTCTCGGTGTTGATAAGCCGGGCGTTAATCTTCAAACTCTGGGCTTTATCGGCAATCGTGCCGCAGACAATAAACTGGACTCCCATCAATTTCCCCAACTTTTTGGCTGAATCCGGTTCAATAATACCGGTTAAGGATAATTTCTGTTCCTTGATTATTTTAGTCAGCAAAAGTCGTTCTATTACCTTGACTTTTTTGGTTCTAAAGATGTGGGTGATGAGTTCTTCCGAAACATATCGTCCAAAGTCGGTGATATTGCCCTGCAGGTCGGAAAACTCCACAATAGCAATGGTCGGCGACTTGTCCGTAGCGCTTATCTCATCATATATCTGGATTGATAGGTTAGCAATGCGTTCATCCAAGGAATCCTTGGCATAGGCATTGCTTGTAATCACAGATAATACCAGCATAGCAATCAGACCAATAAATACCTGCTTCATAGATTGTCCTCCATTTTTTTCTCATTATACTGTTCACTTTTCTCTGATTGTTTTGATATTTTTGAGATAGAATGCAGAATTAAATAAATGTTCTGTTCAATTTGAACCTGACAGAGCGCCTGTTGGGCTTGTGATTTTATCCAGAATGCTTTTTCGCTCCCTATGGAGTAGCCTATTATCCCTAAGATAACCATACCTATTATAGCTGCTACGATGGTCCCTTCCCCGCCTCTAAAGGTAGTGCCTACAAGAGCGCCACCGCCACCACCGAGGATTATGCCTATAATAGTGTAAGTTGCCACCACTGAACCTGCCTTATCATACAATCGCTCAGCAAACTCATAAATAATTTTTGAGTCGTATTGGATTTTAGCCATATAGTAACTCCTATTTACCAGTAATTTCTAAAGTATCGTGTGTTTGGTTGGTTACCGTATATCCCTTTTTAGATAATTCTTTGGCAATATCGGTAGCCGTGGCAGAAGTTGGTATAATTTCTATCTCGGCTCTACCATCGGAAAATGAGCGGAGATATAATTTACCCAGACCATCAATTGGGTTTAAAATCTCTTTCAGGTTAAGTAACTCTTTAAATGTAGATACTTCTTTAGCGATAAGTGTAATAGAAGGTCTGGTAGTGAGTAAGGAGAGCAACGATACACCTAAGTCTTTAGCTGCATTTTTACCGAGGACATTCATCGTTATCTGAAAGGTAGCATCCTGGGTAATATCTACGGCTGAACCACTGGTTGAAACAGTTGCTAAAACCTGACCGGTTGTGGTCTTTAGAGCCCGAGCGTTAAATACTCCTCTAAAAGAGATTAAACCATCTAATTCAGGGGAAGTAATTGGAGTTGCCGAGGTTCTGCCGATAATAATAATCTCTGCCTTTACTTTTTGGCTAATTAACCGCAAGGCATAATCGGTATTGTCTTTAAGTAACTCAATAACTTTAGCGGTACCACCTAATGGAGCCAGTTCAGAAGGATTTAGCACTGTATAACCCTGTTCAATCAATCCCTGACTTAAGGCGTTAGAAATTATCGGTGAGCCGGTTTCCTTTGACCCATCCGGTCTAATCTCTTCAATAAGAAGCGCTATCCGGGGGTTACCTACAATGGGGTTTAGCAGAGATGCCAACTTGTCTAAGTCCTCACGGATTTCCTGATAGGAAGCGGTGGTTTTATCCAGAACCGCTAATGTATAATGAACCTTTTCTTTCTTGTCGTGATAGCGGTCAACGATGGTAATCCCTGTAATTTTCAAGGATGTAGAAACTTTTGCGCCGCTTAAGGTTTCGGTGCTAAATGTCCATTCGTTATTTATATTTGACTCAAGTCGCTTAATGGTTATATTTGAGGATATTGTTGTAATAAGTTGGTGCGCTATTTCTGTTCTTGCGGCTGCATCAGCCCTTGATGAATCCTCAGGGATATTTCCAGTGTCTTTTGCTACTCCGATTCCCAGAATATATTGTGGTGGTTTAAAATTGGGATGTTGATGAGTTGGTAGCCATTCTGGTTTGGGCGCAGATGTCTTTTCAAAAACATTACCCATGCACCCACTGGATACTAAGATCAACCAGCAAATTATAAACAGCAATATATTTTTATCAGAAACCATTTATTATCCTTCTATGAAGGAAGCATTCCCTGTGCCTTAACACCTTATTTTATTTTTGGGGTTTATTCGTCATCTTGATTTCCCATTCTTTATATATTGGTGTTTCTCTGGATAGCTGAAATAATTGAGGATTCTTTTTAATATAATCTATGATGCTTTTATAAACTTCGGTTTTAGGATACTCTGCTGTTACTTCAGCATAATATAATCCTTCTTTATCAGCTTTCTTATAAAGTCGTTTAGTAATTTCAATATCTGTCAGAACAATTTTTGTTTGTTCTGCTATTCCTTTTATATATTTCAGCATGATTTCCGCCTCAATAGGTGCGCCCACCTCTCGTTTTAGCTTTTCCACATCTGTTGTTACTGCAACAGCTATTTTTTCTGCTATTGCTGTTCTTGCTTCTGTAGTAGCTTTATCAAAAGCGATATTTAAATCTTTAGAACACTCTATTCTTTGGGCACAGAAATAACCTTCTTTTTGGGGGTCAGAAACATCACGCCATCCGGCACAACCAATTAAATATATTCCTATAATCATTAATCCCATGAGTACTATTAGTCTATTTTTCATTTTTACCTCCTCTTATCCCGCCGAGGCGGGATTAGATCCCGCACAGCACATAAGTTAGGTGCGAGGTTACTTTGGCTTTGTGCGAAACTTAAAATCATCGGGTCTCCGCACTTAACCCTTTTAGTATTCAGTCAATGCCACCTCCTTTCTATTGGTTGGAATACAAAAGAAAATAGATTCCGAATGGACAAGTGATTGGATTATTCTTTGTGCCCTTGGTGTCTTTGTGGTGAAGAATTGTTTACACTGAGTCCCGCTGGAAGCGGGATAAATTCCACGAATGTGTTTCCGTCCGATAAGGATAATTAAAGATGTGATAAGATTACTGACTGACTGACTGACTGACTGACTGACTGACTGACTGACTGGAGAACCATATAACGATAACCCTCCATTATATTGTCCGCTTATATATCAAGAATATAAGAATATAGAATCTTGTCAAGAAAATGAGCAAAATAAAATAATATATCTGATTCGGAATCCGTCATCAAACTGAACAACCCCCTTTTTACAGTTTCTATACGATTATACGATTACTTTAGACTAAAAGTCTTCTTCTATCAAGAAAAATAATCTCTGGGGAAAATGAGTTTTTATCTGATGATGAATGAAGGTTTGAGTCCGGTTTAAGAGTATTTCATTTCTAACTTGGATGGTGTAGGAGGTATGATTTCAAAATCCAGGCTTTTTAGAATCCTGCCCTGTTCGTCAACGACATCAACACGACAATGTCCCCTCGTTTTTCGGTCAATCTTTTTAGGGCACCAGGCACGATATTTGTTGCTGGTGATGGTGAGCCATTGGCTGGTGGTAACGGTTTCGCCGATTTGCCAGATATAGCGAATCTTTTTACCTTCGCCGTTAAGGAAAAGCGCCCAGCAGAATATTTTATCTCTATTTGAAGGGATACGAAATGTCTCCTGGACAGGCATACGGTCGCGTACCTCAAGGCATATTACCGCTTTATCTACATTAAGAGGACTAATTTTCCGCTCTTGAGCGGTCGTTTTGTTAGCACGACCTAATTCAAATCCCATTATATCGTTTTCATTATAAGACAGTGAAGCGTCCTCGTTTTTGTCATTATGTTGTTGTTCCCCTGATGGTGTCTCTTTATTACCAGCAATTAAACAATAAGAAAATACCAGAATGGCGAGGGATGAGAAAACACCTATAATGACTTTCTTTTGTGTGAACATATCTTGCGGTAAAGGTAATGGCAATTCATGAATTGCCCCTACAAGTAAATTATCGGCAATTCAGCCACAAAACTTTACCTTGTTAATTCATTGTATGGAATTTCAAAGTCTAATAGAGATTGCTTCAGCCGACCCCGCCCCGATATTTATCGGGGGCGGGGTCTGCTTCGCAATGACAGTGGAGGGATGTCATTGCGAGGAGTGGCGCCATCGGCGCCACGACGAAGCAATCTGATTTATGTGCGGGATTATGTGCGGGACATTTTACACTCAGCCCATCCAGATGGGCTGGGCTAATAATCAGTGTGTATCTGCGTTTATCTGTGGTTGCAGTTTTCTTTTATGCGCTCGTGGATGCGTTCCGATATCTCACGGTCTCCAAACATTCCCACCTTTACTTTTATAGAAGTAACTTTGTCTGAAATGAGTTCAATTGTTATAGTGATAGGTGTGCCATCAGCCCGTCGGGCTTCTATTTTACCTGCCAGTCTGTCACGAGTAGATGATTCTCTGGTAAATTGCAAATGTTCCAGTGTGCGAATAGATGCCTGCCAGCATTTATCAAAACTTGCGGGATATTTTCTTTCCAGTTCTCCTTTGAAATAGGCATATGTTCCTGCCCCAACTGCCGCACCGCCAACTAACCACGCTACCGGACAACCTGATAATAATATTCCATAAGTTATTACAACCACACTCATAAATGTCTTTTTTATCATAATCACTAACTCTGTTTTCTCGCCGCAAAGACGCAAAGAATACAGAGGGATAACAACCCCCTTTCCCGCCTGAGGCGGGTCTGACCCGCCTCCGCGGGTCTGCCTCCGGCACCGATATTCCCCCCCGTACGGGGGGATTGAGGGGGTTGTTTGCGACCTTTGTCCCTGTAAGAGTGAAAGATTATCTATGCGTCTTCCAACTCTTCAGCAAGTCCATCCAGGTTAATTTAGTTTTGTGGAGTTCTTTTACGATGTTGTCATTGATTTGGTGTTTATACATTTCATCGGCAACCTTAATCGCATTACAGATAGCCTTAGCATTAGAGCGACCATGAGAGATAATACCAATACCGTTGACGCCCAGAAGCATTGCACCGCCGTATTCAGAATAATCTAACTGTTTTTTAAGATTTTCCAGAGCCGTCTTAAGCGAGTCAAATTGTCCAGATAATGTAGGATTATCCTTGAGTTTCATCAGCGAAGAAAAGAGACGAGAAGCAAAGAACTCACCGCTTCCTTCTGCGACCTTTAGAATGACATTGCCGACAAACCCCTCGCAAACGATGACATCGCAGTTACCTTTGAAAATATTATTGCCTTCCAGATTGCCGGCAAAATTTATGGGTGCTTTTTTCATCAGAGATAGTGTCTCCTGAACCAGAAGATTACCCTTTGAGTCTTCTTCTCCGATATTTAATAAACCTACTCGCGGGCTTTCTATTTTTCTGACATATCTGGCATAGACTGAAGCCATAATGCCGTATTGGAGGAGATTGATGGGGTGGCAATTAATATTAGCGCCGACATCTATTAGATAAGAGACACCTTTTTCTGTTGGCAGTGGTATGGCGATACCGGCGCGTCTGACTCCCTGTAAAAATCCCCAGAAGATAGTGGCTCCTGCAACCACTGCGCCAGTGTTACCTGCTGATATTAACGCATCCGCCTTTTTTTCCGAAACCAATCTAAAGCATTTAACCAGTGAAGAATCAGGTTTATTCCGTATCGCCCCCACAGGAGACTCATCCATCCCGATTATCTGGTTTGTATGAATAATCTCCACATTATCAGGAAGTTTATCAATACATCCTTCTATGGCTTTTTGGTCGCCGACTAATGAAATATAGTTATTATTTAATGAAGGGGCAGCCAGCAATGCTCCCTTGACTATTTCTTGGGGTGCAAAATCTCCCCCCATTGCGTCAACAGCAAATCTCATAATTTATATTATTAGTCGGATAAATCCCCGCTCCGCTCTCGCTGGAGCGAGGCGAGCGACCGCTACAGATATATTATATTGTAGCGGTGCGATTTATCGCACTCCCCTCGTGCGAAGCACGAAAGTTAATTTATATTATAGTTTTACAACAGCACTCCCTTTATAGTAGCCACAATTACTACAGATACGGTGTGGCAATTTTTCAGTATGACAGCGTGGACAGATTGAACTGGGGGGCACTGATAGACTAAGATGAGCCCGACGCATCCATTTGCGCGATTTGGAATGTTTTCTTTTTGGATTAGGCATAACTTATTCCTTTCGTAAAAACTTCGCTAATAACAAATAGTTAATATTATGTCAATTAAACTCTTATTAAAATATTAAACGGAAAACTTGTCAACCTTGCACTTAAAATTTATAGAAATAATAGTTCCCCGATATTCATCGGGATAAGAGCCAGCAACTCCCGATTACATCGGAATAACTGGCTCTAAAGAAACACTATCTTTTTTCGGGATAACTATCTGTAACGACCCACGGTCTAACAGATAGTAATAGGCGAAATTAATTTTATGTGTAGAGCGAAGATAGAAATAAATCCAGCCCCTTGTATTGAGGGAACCCGTTCCAGTGACAGGGAGGGGGTATTAACCCAGCCCCTTTCTGCGGAGTATAAAAGGGCTGGGTTAACAAGGGGCTGGATAAACCGTCGCCGGACTAAAGCGGTCTGGTTAGGCAAAGTAAAAATAGGAGATGGTGCTCCGATTTCGGTTCAGTCTATGACGAAGACCGTTGCGACCGATATCAAAGCAACCATCAAACAGATAAAAGAATTAGAAGCCCTCGGTTGCGAGATAATCAGGGTGGCTATCCCAAATCATAAATCAGCCCTGGCTCTCTCTCAGATAAAAAGGGAAATCAAGATACCCATAGAGGCAGATATCCATTTCAATCCTGAATTGGCATTAGAATCAATCAAACAGGGTGTTGATGGGATTCGCCTTAACCCCGGCAATATCACCGATAAGGAGGCAATTATAGAGATAGTCAAATTAGCACACAGAAAACATATTCCCATAAGAGTCGGCTTGAATTCGGGCTCGGTCAACGGATGGTTGCGTTCCAATCTTCGCCATCAATTATTTCCCAGAAAACCTGTTCCTTTATCAATGAGCCATCCGCCGCTCCGCCCCGATGGATATCGGGGTGGAATTGCGAAGGACGGCTCTGGAATGACGAAGGACGGCAAATCTCTTGCCCAGGCATCATTAGAATATGTTAATTTTCTTGAATCACTTAAGTTTAATGATATAATGATTTCTCTTAAGTCATCTGATGTAATTTCTACGATTTATGCTTATCGTTATGTCGCTGGTTTATGTGAGTATCCTTTACATCTGGGGGTTACAGCCAGTGGCACATTAGATGACGCAACTATTAAATCATCTATCGGTATCGGTAGTCTGCTTTTAGAAGGAATTGGCGATACCATTCGGGTTTCTATTACCGGTCCCCCTCACGATGAAGTCAGGATAGGATACAAGATTTTACAATCTCTGGGATTACGTAGGCAAAAAGTAGAGATAATTTCCTGCCCTACCTGTGGCAGGTGTGAAATAGATATTATAAAAATAGTCCAGAAACTCAGGGGGATATTAGAAAAAGAGTCGCTTTCACCAAAGGGAAATAGCATTAAAGTGGCTGTGATGGGTTGTGTGGTAAATGGACCTGGTGAAGCGATGGAATGTGACATCGGTATTGCTGGCGGGAAAGATTTTGGATTCCTATTCAAAAATGGCGAGAGAATCCGCAAAATCCCTGAGTCAAAAATAGTCACCGAACTGGTGAAAGAAATAAGGGCGTTGTCCCTCTGACGGGATCCCGTGAGGGATGAGTCGGGCGTTTTTTGCGTTGTGCGTGGTGCGTTATACGTTGTGCGTTGACGCAGGACGCAAGACGCCCGCCTGACGGACGGGGAGGCGCAAGACGCTCGCCTCGCTCCAGCGCCCGCTCCGCCTCGCCCGCCTCGCCGAGCGAGAGCGAGGCTGGGGCGGAGACGAGGCGAGAGAGCGGAGCGGGCAAGACGTATAATATGGCATTAGAAAAGATTGCTGGTGATTTTGAGTTTGACCGTGACAAACTACTGGGTAGAGGCGCTTGGGGAGATGTTTATACAGGTAAGCAGATTTCCCTCAATCGCCCCGTGGCGATAAAATTCCTCAAGAAAGAACTCACCGCTGACCCTGACTTCGTGCGTAGATTCCGACGAGAAGCCGAGTGTCTGGCTAAACTGACAGCGGAGCATATCATTCAGGTCTACAGCGCCGGCGAACATGAAGGTTCTCATTTCTTCATAATGGAATATGTCCAGGGCACGCCTCTTTCCAGACTCATAGAAAAAAAGCGACTCTTCTCTGCTGAAGAGATTACCTATGTAGCGGTCTCTGTGGGTAAGGCATTAAAAGCCGCATGGTCATCTCCGGCACAGATTGTCCACCGCGATATCAAACCCGCTAATATTATGGTCTCTTATTCCTCATCCATTATCTCACCATCACCACAACAGGCAGAAAAAACAGCCAGTATGATGATGGTTAATATTAATCTTAAAGAGACCCAGATTAAGGTGATGGATTTTGGCTTAGCCAAATTAGCCCATGGCGGCGACCAGGAGGCAACTATGGCTGGCACCGTTATCGGCACTCCCAAATATATTTCACCTGAGCAAGGAATGGGAAACCCGGCGGATATTCGTTCTGATATCTACTCTATGGGGATAGTTCTTTACGAGATGGCTACCGGTAAAATACCGTTCTCTGGCGAAAGCGCTATGAGTATAATTCGCCACCATATTTATGATACTGCGATAATGATTTCACATGCCGTTCCTGATTTTCCGCCGACGCTTGAAGCCATTATAATGAAATGCATCCAGAAAGACCCTAATAGCCGCTATGATAATCCAAACAAGTTATTAGAAGACCTTGATTTCTTTGAAAAGGGCAAACCACCTATTCACGCCGCCGTTGACCCTTCTCGGATTAGCGCTGTTAGCGCCGAGCACACTATGCTCGCACCAAGTTCTGTGGTAAGACTTCAGGTGCGTAAAAAGAAGAAGGCACTTTTATTAGGTGCAATTGCTTCTCCAGTGGTTATCATTGCTGCTTTAGCGCTCTGGCAACCGTGGAAGGCGACCGAACCTACAAACCTTTCCGGTAAGACAACCCAGGACGGTATTGTCTCGGGCTCAGCGGACACGGCGATAGGAGAAAAATCCTCCCCGACAAATCCCCAGCAATCTTCTGACACCCTGATGAGCGAATTAAAAGAGAAATATTCTACGGCTGAAGCCCTGGTAAAAGAAGACAAATTAGATGAAGGTAAGGTTTTACTTGAGGAGATTCTTGGTAAAAAACCAGATTATACTCCTGCCTTCTTATTACTGCAGGATGTTAAGAAGAAGATTGATGAGCGCGAAGTCCTGAAGGAAAAGATTCGTTTAGCCGAGGCAACCAAATCAGAATCTTTTATCCTGATAGAATCTCCTAAGACACCACCCCAACACAGATATAATCGGGCAGTACAGGATATAGAATCCAAAAACTATACCTCATCCAGGGCTGAAGTGCAAAAGTTAATAGAGATGGAGGACGAGATTATCCATCCGGCCGCTATCTATCTCCAGATACGTATCTGGAACCTCTCTTTAGAAACTAATTACTTAGACGAGATGAGGAAACTTTATACCAATCTAACCAGACTTTATCCGCAGAGTGATTTTGTTGCCCTCTCTAAAACATTCCTTGATAACGCTATCGTTAGCGCAGAGCAGATGGCTGTTGATAACATCATCTCTGAGGTTGATAAAGAAAACGAACCCTATAATAAAGGAAAGATATTAGAAAACTTCATCAGCAAGAACGAATCTAACCGTTTTATTGATAAGGCAAAAGAAAAACTATCAGAGATAAAGGAAGAAATACGGCTCTTCAGATTGAACAACTACCGTAATGCGATAAGCAACGTCAGAAAGGGTCTGGTTGCCCAATCATTCAAAGAAGCCCGTGACTGGGCAATAAAGGCGGAAGAATATACTGATGACCCCTCCGAGGTCTCCGAGATAAACCGTCTGAAAGAACAGATAGAAAAATCTTTTCTGGACTACCACAAAATTGAACCTCTTACAGACCAGCGCGAGCCAAACTCTCACGCACTCCTCAAAATTAAAAATATAACCGATGATTCAGAGATGATTCTAATTCAGGGGGGAGAGTTTATCAGAGGTAATGATAGTGGGAACCCTAATGAAAGACCGGCAAGGAAAATAAACCTTTCCTCTTATTATGTGGACAAGTTTGAAATCACCAACAGGCAATTCAAGAAGTTTGTTGAAGCCACCGTCTATATCACTGAGGCGGAACAACTTGGCTTTGGTCTGGTTTATACTGATGGGATGCTCAAAGAAGTTAAAGGCGTCTCATGGCGCAATCCCAGAGGGGGGGGGGGAGGTAATAACGAAAGTACAGGTTCGCTGGGCTCACTGCAAGTAGATAATATCCTTTCTCATCCGGTGGTGCAGGTTTCCTGGAAGGATGCGCAATCTTATGCCCAGTGGGCTATGAAACGGCTTCTGACTGAAGCAGAATGGGAAAAAACCGCCCGTTCTGATAAGGTTCTTATTTATCCTTGGGGCAACCAATATCTTGAGAAAATGTGCAATAACGGCGAGGACGGACCTAATAATATCACACCAGTCGGCTTTTTTGAGAAGGATATCAGTCCTTATGGCTGTTATGATATTGCCGGTAATGTTGCGGAGTGGTGTGCGGACTTTTTTGACCATTCTTACTATCAGGAAAGTATTACCAACAACCCTAAAGGACCTCCTACAGGCACAAGCAGAGTCATCCGCGGCGGTAGTTGGATAACCTTTTCACCAGAACAACTACAACTGTCCGTGAGAAAAGAAGGTCCGCCGGGGAAAATAAAACTTCCCTTCAAGGACAATACTCAATTCTGGGCGGATTATCTGGGATTCCGCTGTGCAAAAGATGTTGTCTGGCTGAAATGAATTATAGCAACCACAGACCCTACTTCGCCCTCCGAAGTAGCCGGAGGGCTACGAAGGACGGGTTTCACAGATTAACTTTGTGCTCTTTGTGGTGAAGAATAAGGAGAAAAATATGAAATATAAAGCATGTTGTATATTAGGAATAACAGGGATTATTTTAAGTGGTATCCTCATCAATAATTATGCTCTCTCTCAAAGGACCACTCCACCAACCCGCCAGGAGATGGAAATCCAACGGCTCAAGGAGGCACTGAACCAAAAGGATTTAGCGACCCGGCTCTGGGCATTGCGAAGTCTTGCCAAATATCCTGCAAGTATAAGCATACCTGTATTATTAGAACAATTTGCCAGACCGATGGCAGAAGATACCATTGCTCTGCGCTGTGCAGTCGTATATTGTTTTAGTCAGATGGAAATCCTGCCCACCGAAGCCAGAGATATACTCGTTGGATTACTTAAAAAGGATTTGAATAGTTATGGGTGGGTACAACCAGAGGTGTTTGAGGAGGAATTAAAGGAACTGCGCGGGAAGACCGGGAGCGCACCGCCAAGAGCGGAGCAGGGTGGAGGAGGCGATGAAGGGGCATCTCTTTCTGCCAGTCGTCGGGAGCGTATCCAGAACGTACGGGCGAAACTGCTGGAAAACTACGACCAGAAACTTAACTGGGGACTACTGCACCTGCGGACAATGCAGACGATGGACAAATTTAAGTGCCAGCAATCTTCTGACGAGTTATATCGCCTGATTACCGTAAAAGAAATGCCAATAGCAGTTGTCGCTATTGATACCTTAAAGACACTCAATAATCCGCAGGTGTTTGAGAAATTAGCCAAGAATCCGATTCTTTATTGGCTACCAGAAGCCCGTGGATGGGTCTCGTATGCGATAACAGAATTATCTTTCCCCTACACCAGACAATCACCCCGCGAAGGAACAGAATGGCTGAAAAAATGTTTATACAGATTAGTAGCGGTTGAGGTAACAAAGCCCGGGCAGACCAATGATAAACTGATAAAGGCATTAAATATAATGGATATACTCAGCAGGGAGAGTTGTCAGGTATATGATTTCACAGGCGAGAATAATCTGATGAGGGAATTTATGGATTTGGTCAATATGCTCAAACGCGACAACCCTGAGATAATGCTCTATGACCATGACCTGATAATCAAGTATATCAAAGACGAGATGCTGATGCGGGCGATGTATAATATTTACGGGAATGTCCTGAAGCCACCCCCGATGATAATAGTGCCGACAGGACCGACGACACCGTCCGGGGGTTCAACCGTAACGCCTGGAACCACGCCTGAAAAACCACAGAAAAACGAATAACTACCAGTCCACAAATCCGCCCATAGCCCTGGTTACTCATCCCGTCCCGAATCCCTAACCCAGATTATTCATACAATACTCAAAATGATGACAAAGTGTTTTAGATGTT
>JASEHY010000089.1 GCA_030018555.1 Planctomycetota bacterium | reverse complement strand
TTCTCTCTCTCCTCCCCTCCCCCCCCTCCTGCATCAGCCGTCCGACCATATTATCGCAGATAAGGGTTACAGATATTTTATTTCTCTGCAGTTCCCAGACGGTCAAACGGGCACCTTGAAGAAGTGGTCTGGTCTCGCAGGCGAAGACCGAGAATTTTTTACCTTCTCTTTTTGCCTGATAAAGCACGGATAAGGCGGTGCCGCTACCGCCGGTTGCCAACAGACCGGCATTGCAATAAGTGAGAACCCTGTAGTGATTCTTTACCAGTTTTGCGCCGTATTTACCTATTTTATCGCAGGTCTCTCTATCCTCCTTAAGAATCTTCAGTGCCTCATTATATACTAAAGAACTAAAGAACGAAAGAACTGAAGAACTGACTTTCTTGTTTTTTAGTTCTTCCGTTTCTCCGTTCTTCAGTGCCATTGCAATCCTATCCAGTGCCCATTTGAGATTAACTGCGGTTGGACGGGTCGCAAGTAAAACCTGATATACTGAAGAACGGAAAAACTGAAGAACGGATGAACTGTTTGTCCTTTCGTTCTTTCGTTCTTTCATTCTTTCGTTTATGAAGTTTCTGATTCCGAGATATGCTCCGAAGGCGGCGGCAATTCCTATGGCTGGTGCACCTCGCACCTTCATTGTCTTTATTGCATCAGCCACCTCCTGAAAAGTATAACATTTCAGGTAGCGAAGTTTATGAGGGAGTTTTTGCTGGTCTATGAGTTTCAGATAGCCGTTTTCATCGCCTACCCATTCAATTGCTTTTATTTGCATCTAATGGTTTGCTTTTTATATGATATTGTCATTGCCAATGGTGTAGACCGCGTTAGAAGTCCGACGCCAAAAGGCGTCGGCAGTCCCCCCGATGGACATCGGAGGACTTACTTCTAACGGGGTAAGGAAAATCTAATATTTATTGACGATAATTGTCAAGTTTTGTATGATATGTTATATAATGAAATCTCAGGTAGAAGTATATGTTGACGGTGCTTCAAGGGGGAATCCCGGACCTTCCGCAATTGGCGTCTATATCAAAGATTCATCAGGTAAGGAGATTCTTAAAAGAGGTGAATATTTAGGCGAGACGACTAATAATGTTGCTGAATATCAAGCACTTGTCAAAGCCCTGAAATATCTGTTATCTCAAGGGAGGGAGGGGAAGGGCATTAAAGCCAACCAGCAGGTTGTAATATATACGGATAGCGAATTAATAATAAATCAACTTAACGGCACTTATAGGATTAGAAGCAGAAGTCTTATTCCATTAGCGATAGAAGCAAGACGGTTAATAAAGAAGATTAAAGCGATAGAGTTTAAGTTGATTGAACGCAAAGATAATAAGATTGCAGATAAATTAGCGAATAGGGCAATGAATTTGGAGGGGGAGGTGAATGAACCGGTTTTGTCAGTCCCTCACGGGATAGTGGCTACCATAAGTGAGTAACTGAACAACTGGTAGAGTAACAAACCAGAGAAGGCAGGCAGGCAACCGTCCAGCACACATTTTGTATGTGCCGGGAGGAAAGTCCGGGCTCCAGAGGACAGGGTGACGCCTAATGGGCGCCCTCACCCGATACCCCGATTTTATCGGGGTCGGATGGGAGGGAAAGTGCCACAGAAAATATACC
This sequence comes from Planctomycetota bacterium, assembly GCA_030018555.1. Taxonomy (GTDB): domain Bacteria; phylum Planctomycetota; class MHYJ01; order JACQXL01; family JACQXL01; genus Yes70-35. The sequence goes on along the minus strand of JASEHY010000089.1, from coordinate 4,304 downwards.
GCCCCGCACACAGTTTGCCTATGTATTATGTTTACCTTATCAGGAGCAAGAGAGATAGCAAGTTTTATATAGGCTATACGGATGACCTAAAAGAACGACTTCGCCAACACAATGCAGGTGAATCCACGGCTACGAAGTCACGGAGCCATTTTGAGTTGGTCTATTACGAAGCCTATAAGACTAAAAAAGACGCTATAGTCCGTGAGAAGAGGTTGAAACATTATGGTCAAGGAAGGTATCCAAAGATTGAAAGAACGGCTTGTAGAGAGCATCAAATAGGCAAACTGTGTGCGGGGTAAGGGTGAAAAGGTGCGGTAAGAGCGCACCGCTCTGATGGTAACATCGGAGGCATGGTAAACCCCACCCGGAGCAAGACCAAATAGTGCGATACCGGCTTGGTCCGAGCCCGTCCCACCCCCGACGTAACGTCGGGGGGGGGACAAGCACAGGTAGGTCGTTTTATCCCTCCAGTAATGGTGGGAATAGACAAATGGTTGCTACCCTGTCCCGCCGGGACGGGGAGACAGGACCCGGCTTATCGCCTGCTTTTTATCGTTTATCGGAAGGATTAACAGCAAGGAAATCCCCCGATGTAACATCGGGGGATAACTGGCTGTAACGTGCCGCCTGTGGCGCCACTAACAGCCAGTAAAAGGAGAGAATTTATGCCAACAAGAATAGCCATAAATGGGTTTGGTAGAATCGGCCGAAATGTACTTAAGGTGATGAGTAAGAAACCTGAATTTGAGGTCGTGATTATTAATGACCTCTCTAATGTAAAAACCCTTGCACATCTTCTGAAATATGATTCTGTGTATGGTAAGTTTGATGGCTCTATAGAAGGTGAAAGTGATGGGTTCAGGGTGAACGGTACAAAGATTAATGTTGTAGCGGAAAAAGATATAACTAAACTACCGTGGAAACAATATAACATTGACTGGGTGGTGGAGTCAACCGGTGTTCATACTAAAAGGTCTGCATTAGAACAACATCTTAATAGTGGTGCAAAAAAGGTGGTGCTTACCGCGCCGGCTAAAGAGCCGGTTGATGCGGTAATCGTGATGGGCGTGAACGAACATACAATCAAGAAAGAACATAGAATAATCTCTAACGCTTCCTGTACCACAAACGCCCTGGCACCTTTAGTCAAAGTCCTTAATGACAATTTTGGAATTGTTCGGGGATTGATGACAACAATTCATGCTTATACTAACGACCAGTCAACTCTGGATTTAATCCACAGTGACCTGCGACGGGCTCGTGCGGCCGCGATGAATATTATCCCTACTTCTACGGGGGCGGCGAAAGCAATCGGTGAGGTCATTCCAGAGGTTGCTGGGAAATTGAACGGTATAGCGGTGCGAGTGCCGGTCCCAACAGGGTCTCTGGTTGATTTGGTGGTTGACCTGAAAAAAGAGGTTGGCGTAGATTCCATAAATAATGCCTTTAAGTCAGCCGCAGAGGGACCAATGAAGGGGTATCTGGAATACACTACAGACCCGATAGTTTCTTCTGATGTTATTGCAAATCCTGCTTCCTGTATCTTTGATGCCCTTGCGACTATAGTGATTGATAAAACCCAGGCAAAGGTGTTTGGCTGGTATGATAATGAGTGGGCGTATTCTTGTCGGATTGCAGATATAATTAGTTATGCGTCCCGCGTATAACATACTCTATATGAGCCCAAAAATCAATTCTGGTATTACCCTTGTAGTTCCCATCATTCTTGTCGCTTTATCTTTTATTGGACTCGCCACCCTTTTTATTCTGGCAGGACAACTTAAGAATGTAGAAGAAGAAACTTCTTTTCATAATAGGACTGCCAGAGAAACTGAAGACAAAATGAGAGAAGTTGAGTTTGTATGGGTGAAGGTTTCTCCTTTAGTAATGACGGTAGAGCCGAACGAAAAAATAACAATTGAGAAGCATATTGGAAAATATTTGGATGAGAAGAAAAAGTCTTACACTCTTATGGGTAAAGGGCTGACTCTGGAGAATATTGCCTATGAAGCATTGGATAAATTGTTCACTTCTGACTATAAATTAGCCAGAGTGTCATATGAGAAAAAAACCTCTGAAAAACAGGAAGTAACATTAAGATTGTTTCAGAGAGAAATTGAGGAGAAATACAATTCATACATCACCGAATTAAAGCAACAAAAGGAAGAGGCATTGCTTAAAAAATCTAAAGAGAACGAAAAATATCTACTCCTTAAGGAGCAATTAAATACTGAAAAGAGAAAGCAGGAAGAGAAGTTGCCTGTTCTTCAGGAGAAATATAAAAAGGAAATTACCGCTCTGGAGAACATTATTTCTATTACCAGATACTCTCTTGAGGAACTCGCTTCTAAAGAAGCATATAGCAGAGATGTAATAGAAAGTTACGGTAAAATATTTAACCCTGATATAAAAAACAGATTTGCCTTTATAACTCTTGGCAGCAAAGATAGTGTGCGAGTTGGCTTGAAATTTATGGCATATCGCCAGCAACAGGGATTTGTCAGAAATTGGAAGGGTCAGGTTGAGGTAAAAAGAGTCTATGATGCTTATAGTCTTGTATCTATTACTAAAATAGAAAACAAAGACGACCCTATCACAGACGGTGATTTTATTACTAATATCTTTTATCATCCTCTCCATCCTCGCCGTGTAGTATTAGTTGGGAAATTCAAAAGAGGGTCTTTCAGGTATGATAAAGATGAGATTGAACAACGGCTCACAGATATCGGAGTAATTGTAGAGAAGAATCCCCAGGGGTCTTATGATGTATCATTAAGAACAGATTTCGCCCTGATTGGAGATGACCCCGAAGACTTCGTTAGAGATAAGGAAAATTTAGACTGGACCAGAAAACTGAATATTCCTCGTATAGAAGACGAAGAAGCAAGAAAGAGTCTGGAATATTATTTGGGTGATTAGATATGCCTAAAATTGCCATTAGGAAAAAAGCAGAAGACCCTACTATTCTTGTTGTATTGATATTAGCCGGATTTATGATTATAGTAGCCATAGTCGGTATTTATTTTACCCTCAAAGACTTTAATGTAAAGGAACAGGTATTAGAAAAAGCCAAACAGGAGGCAGAGAAGAAAAAAGTAGAACTGGACAGCACTAAAGAGAAAGTTACCGCCATTGCCAGTCGTATCGGCTGGTTATCTCAAGATGAGACAAAAATTGTCCAGGGGGAATTATGGAATAACTATGATAATCTGAAATCTTTCCTTAATAGGATAATTGATTACCTGTCCGCAACTTACGGCGTCACCGGCTATGACCCCTGGCCTGAAAAAGAATTGCCGAAGAAACCCTTTCACCTCCAAGAATTGATAACTGTCCTGGAACGACTTGCTAAAGAGAAGACAGATAAAAATAATGAATTGGCAAAGAACCGTAATGATTCATGGAAGGAGATAACTAAAATAGTTGGAACGAAGGATGAAAAGGGAGAATTACCTAACACGATAGACCGGAAAATAACTGATATCGTCAGACTCAGACAGGGAACTGCTTCTTTAGATGCTGAGACCAAACAGATTATCAGTCAAGGCGAAATTGAGGTGAGTGTTTTGCAGGAAGGTATCAGACAGATTAATACTACATTGGCTGAAGAAGAAAGAAAAGGCGAAAAAAGAAAAGCAGAACTGGCTAAAGAAAAACTGGAATTTGAGAAAAGATTAGAAGCCCTTAAAAATAGGTTAGAGTTAGCCAAAGAAGGTATTGAAAGCGACGGAAAAGTTATCCTTGCCGATATTTCTAACAGGTATGTCTATATTGATATCGGTGCAAAAGATGCCATAATAAAAGGAATGGATTTTGATGTCTTTACCATCGTAAAAGGTGGTGTAAAAAAAGAAAAGGGTAAAATTAAGGTCATCAGGATTTTTGATGATTATTCCCAGGCTGCTATTATACCAGACACTATGCGACCTGCCGACCCGATTACTGTCAACGATTTGGTAAACAGTGTCGTTTTTCACAGGGAAAGACTGAAAACCTTTGTTTTCGCCGGCAAACCCATAGGAAAATACCTGATAGAAGACCTCAAGAAAAAAATAGAAGAATTCGGTGGCAATGTTTTGTCTGTGGTTACAGATGAGGTCAGTTATGTCGTTGTTGGCAAAGATTTTGAGGAAGACGAGAATTATAAAAAGGCAATCTATTTAGGCGCGATAGTCTTAAGAGAGAAAGAATTATATGACCTGTTGCGTATAGACTGGAAAGAGTAACTTCGCACTCTGGGATTCCATAGCAGGCTGTCCAATAAGTCGGAAAAATGCCATTTTTTAGGACTTTTTGGACAGAGA
>JASEHY010000088.1 GCA_030018555.1 Planctomycetota bacterium | reverse complement strand
CGCCCTGCTGGGCGGGGGGAAGGAATGGTATTACTGGACCCCATAAGATTAAAGGCGTGTCTCATTGTTTTTCTGCTTCCAAAGAAATAGCCAGAGAATATCTTAATCTGGGGATGTTCATCTCTGTAGCGGGACCAATTACATATCCTAATGCTGGGAAATTAAGAGAGACCGTTAAAGAAAGCATTCCGGTTGAGTCGTTACTGTTAGAGACTGATTGTCCGTTTCTGGCGCCGCAGGCGAAAAGAGGGACGCGTAATGAGCCGTCATATCTGGTATATCATCTGAGCGAATTGGCAAAACTCTATGGGTTATCTCCGGAAGATGTGGCAAGGATTACCACTCTTAATGCCCGTTCACTATTCCAACTGTCGGTGCCGGAGGTGACCCACTGGGTCAGACCCGCCTCAGGCGGGGATGTCTCAGATAAAACTGACCTGTCTGCCGTCCCAACGGGACAGGCAGGTAAGAAGACGCAGACAATCGCTTATCCTATACGAGATTCTCTTTATCTCAATATCACTAACCGATGCACCTGCCAGTGTTCTTTTTGTGTAACGCATTATAGTGATTATGTAAAGGGACATAATCTACGGCTTCTGTCTGAACCAACAGTTGAAGAGGTCATTTCATCAATACCTTCAGATGTTAATGTCAGATACAGGGAAGTTGTGTTCTGTGGGTATGGAGAGCCGACCTTACGGCTGGATGTGATAAAAGAAGTAAGCAACTATTTGAAGAAGAAGAATATAACCGTTCGGCTTAATACTAACGGACATGGTAATTTAATCGCCAATCGCTCCATTGTTAAGGAATTGAAGGGACTAATTGATAAGGTTTCTGTCTCACTCAACGCCTTAGGCACAGAAGAATATCAGGAGGTATGTCAGTCGCAGTTTGGCAAGATTGCCTTTGATAAGGTGGTTGAATTTATCAGAGAGGCAAAGGAGAATTTGCCATATGTGGAAATAACTACAGTTGCAAGACAGGGTGTTGATATAAATAAGTTCTGGAAATTTGCCGGAGAACTGGGCGTGGATTTCAGGGCGAGAATTTATAATGAAGTTGGATAATTATTTAGCCGGGTGAAATCCCCCTTAATCCCGCCTTAGCGGGAGGGAATTAAGGGGGTTGTCTAACAGCAGTAACCCGCCTTCGCTGAAGCTTCGGCGGGTCTCCCAGCACATAAATTATGTGCTGGGTAACAGCGAGTAAGAGAGGAGTAGATTATGAGATTATTATTGGTTATACTTTGTGTAATATGTTTGATAGTGTCTTCAGGGTGCGGAGCAACACCTACCACTGGACAGGACTCTTCGCTCCATTCCGCCGGAGGCGGACCCAGTGGGCAAGACGATATAATAGGGAAGGCATTGGGGACAAAGGGATTAACACGGGAAACCGCCCGGCTTGACCCTCAAACACTTGATACGCTTCTCAGACAACAGGTGCTGGTTCAATCCCATTTTATTAGATACTGGAAAAACCCGTGGGAATTCCCCAATTTCGTTCAGAGCCTGACAAGTCAGATGATTGATACTGTAACTAAACCTGAGATGATATATAAAATGTTTATGCTTTCTACCGCGAGGACAGGTCATAGAGTAACGGGCTACAGGCAATATGCGCCAGAGTTCAAACCAAAGACTGAAAACCCTTTATTAGAGGCAATTGAGTCATTGTATAAGAGATGTGGTCTCTCCTGCACAGAGACCACTAAGGGAGAAATCAATAAGGCGATATCTGGCATACCCAAAGAGGTTATTTCGGCTACTGCAAAGTTTATTTATTCTGCGGGCGAGGCAAGGTTCTATCGCGATAGAGCCCTGCGACATTACCCGCGGGAAAAATGGCAACGCGCCTATGATTTCGCCACCAGGTCTTTCTCTCTTGATGAGGAAGATGAAGAATTTGAGGATGGTTCTATCATTAACTGGGATTTAGGTAGAACTGTTGATTATGATGACCTCTACACCGGTGCCGTGCCTAATCTTCTGGCAATTATGGATATGGAATCATTCTTAACCAATCCGCTCTCAAGCGAAAAACTACCAGAAGGTAAAGAACCAACCAAGATAGACTTGAGCCAGATTAAATTTGAGTTTGATACCCCGCTTGGTAAGGTTCTCTTTAACGGCAAAAATGAGGATAATACCTACGAGGGGGATAAATACCTTCTCATCATTGATTTAGCCGGTAATGATACTTATAAGGGTGGAATGGGGGGTTCCTGCGGACTTGAGCATCCAATCTCAACCGTGATTGATTGGGCAGGTAATGACATCTATATTGCTGATGAAAAGACGTCCTGTGCTCAAGGGGCTGGGGTTTTCGGTTATGGCTTCCTGATAGATAATGGCGGGAACGATGTTTTTAAGGCGGTCAAGAATGCTCAGGGGATGTGTTATTTCGGCGTCGGGTTTCTAATTGCCCGCGGCGGAGATGATGTTTTTGAGGGCAAGTTTTCGGTCCAGGGCTCAGCATCTTTTGGTATCGCTAATCTTATCAAGATAGACGGTAACGATAAATACTATGCATATCATACCAGCCAGGGATTCGGCTTTATTATGGGCTTCGGCGCTCTGATTGATACCGCTGGTAATGACAGATATATCGCCGAACCGTATATCATTTTCAGAAAGGCAAAACAGGGACACGATGAATTTCGTAATTATAGTTTCTGTCAGGGTGCTGGATGGGGACAGCGGGGCGACCTTGGAGGCGGGCACTCTATGGCTGGCGGAACAGGTGTCTTACAGGACTGGGATGGCGATGACTGGTATGAATGTGGCGTCTACGGACAGGCAACCGGCTATTGGTACGCTACCGGCATCCTGCACGATAAAGCCGGTAATGACCATTATGAGGGCTCATTCTATGTCCAATCCGGCACTGCCCATATGGGCTTGACGATGCTCTTAGACGAAGGCGGGAATGATACCTACCATACATGGAAGGCAATCTCACAAGCAGGCGCTCACGACCTTTCTATTTCTTTCCTTACAGATAAAGGCGGTGATAATACTTTCTCTGCGTGGAGTTATCTTGACGAGAAAGGGAATCAAACCCTGTCTGATACAGGTAAGGCAGGGGCGTCTGGCACGATCTTTCTCGGCTCTGCTATTAATCAATCCATCGCTGTCTTTATTTCACTGGATGGCAATAATACCTACAATTACTACACCAAAGATTGTCTTGGCTATTCACAGCACAACGGTGACAAAAACTCCTGGCGCTATGACCTATTTAATATTGCATTATTTATTGACATTGGGGGTAGAGATACTTATAATCTACAAAATATTCCGCCGGATTGGCCTGAGGCGGGGAATAATTTAAGGTGGCGGAGAATTAATCCTAAGTCGGGGAATCCTGAGAAGACCTTTAGTTTTGGGATAGATACAGAGAAGGGAACTTTCCCTGAATCGTTGAGGTAATACCTGAACTCTTGCGAAATGGGTAATGACTGCAAAGTAGCGGTGCGATTTATCGCACAAAGTGGCGCCAAAGGCGCCACCGCTACAAAGAATAATAAAAGATGGTTTTATGCGTTTCGCAAGAGTTCAGTAATACAGGTCAAACCAGAGTAGAAAATTAGTAAAGTCTTGACAAGAGAGTGTGAATAAGATATAAAGATATTGTTTCACACATAGTTCATAGCGAGACACCAATTTATGAAAAGTGCATGGGGATTTGATATCAGTAAGTCATCTCTTAAGGCGGTCCGGCTACGGCTCGTAGAGGATATTATAGAGGTTGTAGATTTTGATGTGATAGAATATCCTGCGACGGCAAGCCGTGATGAAGATACATTTAATCAAGATTTTCGGGCTGCCTATAATACCTTTCGGGGCAGACATAAGATAAGGGGAGATGTTATCGTAGTTTCTCCGCCCTTCCATCAGGTTTTTAACAGGTTCGTCAGTGTCCCCCCAGCAAAAGGAGAGCGTCTTCAGGAAATTATCAAATACGAGGCACAGCAACACCTGCCTTTTGCTATAGAAGAGGTACTCTGGTCATATCAGAAAATAGAACGTTCCTATAAAGCTGGAGAAGAAATAGAAGCGGTCTTTTTTGCAGTAAAGAGGGATTTAATAGATGGGTTTATAAAGTTATTAACAAGCAATAGTATAAAAGTTGATATTATCCAGTTTGCTCCAGTAGCACTGTATAATTATATAATGGCTGATTATTCGGTGGTAAGCGGAGGTAAAAATCTTATACTGCTGGATATTGGCACAAATAATACCAACCTGATTTTAATAGAGAAAGATAAATTCTGGATAAGGAATCTGCCCATCGTAGGTAATGATATCACAAAGGCAATCCAGCAGAAACTGGAAATACCGTTTGAAGAGGCAGAGAGGTTGAAGATAAATACTACTTCCAAAGAATCGCCTGAGGCGGCAAAGATATACGGAGCGACTCAAAACATACTGAAAGATTTGGCAAGCGAGATACATCGCTCTATCGGTTTTTATAAAAGCACGGCAAGCGGACGCTCTGTAACCTTTGATAAGATAATACTGATGGGTAATGCTTCCAAAACGATTTATTTTGAGGAGTTTGTTTCCCAGCGGTTGCAGATTGCAACAGTTAGATTGTCCACACTGAACCGTCTTACTGTTTCCGATAATGTAAATAGGATAGAGTTTCTCAATAAGTTGCAGGGATTGGGCGTGGCTACCGGACTTGCTTTACAGGGGCTTGAAACCGCATCTAATAAGATAAATCTTCTCCCGCCAGAGATAATTCAATTGAGAACCGCCGCCAGACGTAAGCCATTTATCGCTGCTATTGCTGTTCTTGTTATTCTGATTCCGTTGTTGTTGCATCTGTCAGCAAGGGATACTCTCAATCAATTAACTGATGCAAACCAACAGGTTCAAGAAGTGCTTGATAACAAGAAAAAGATAGCAAAGAATTATGAGAAGATAAAAGATATAAGTGACCAGACCCAGCGATTAAGTAGTCTTTCTGGAATCGGGCACAAAAGAGATGTCTTTCTACAGGTGTTAAATAGCATTAATAAGTTAAGTGTATTTGCCAATCCGAGTGTTGCCCCACTAAAGGGTTATATAGAAACAGGAAGTGACGAAGATGACCAATATCTGAGAGAGGAAGAACTAAAAAAGATATGGCTTTTAGAGATAAAAATGAGCCGTTTCATTACGGCGGAAAAGCCAGGCGTGCCTAAAAAAGATGTCATATCTTTAGAGATGGTCTGTGGCTTGGTAGCAAAACAGAAAAGGGACGGTGAGTTTGACCCGGTTGCCTCCCATTCCTTTGTTAAAACCCATCTGGTAAGGCCCCTATTGGAATTATTGGCAGAGTTTAATATATCGGAAACGGATTCTTCGGTAGATATGATAGATGCAAAACCGATAAGTGAATTAAAGACTAATGCCGAAATAAAGCAACTGCCATTTGAAGAAGAAGAACCCAAGTATTATCGCGCTCAGGTGAAAATCCAAATTCCCATATATGGAGGAACAGTTAAAATAAGATGAAAAAGAATCTGGTTTTAATGATAATGAGTGGTTCTATTATTATCGCCTTAGTTGTTTTTTATCTGCTGGTTTTCAGTTATTATCAGGCGATTTCGGAAAATAGAGCGAGATTAAAAAATTATCAGGATGAATTGAACAAGATAACAAGCAAAAAAGAGGATGTGGTTTCTGATAAATGGATTAAACAATATGAAGAACGACATAAAGAGTTGAATAAGGAAATACCTGATTGTAAAAATTATTATATTGAGATAGATAAAGCATTAGAAAGATGGTTCCCACGGCTGAACATCACAACAGTAGCGCCATCGCGAGAAGATTTCAAACCAATATATCAATCTGAAAAAAACAATCTGATAAAGCAACTTAAGGACAAGAAAATATATGGCGTATCAGAAGGCGAGTCTGAAATAAGTGTTACTAAAG
>JASEHY010000087.1 GCA_030018555.1 Planctomycetota bacterium | reverse complement strand
AGTTCAGTAAATTCTCATCTGTCCCGAACGCTTTCGGGACTGCTTCTTGTTCCGTAGGGGGTTGAAAAACTTGGGCATAGTAATGTTATGTATGGATTAAACGCGATATCTTGTCAATGAACGGTTTTGAGGTAATTTGAGTATCTTTTCTGAGATGCCTTCTTCGCTTGGCAGATTTAGTTGAAAGCAGGTGGCTTTTGCCTGACCTATAACGCATCAATTTACCTGTCGCAGTAACCTTAATTCTTTTGGTTACTGCCTTATTGGATTTTAATTTGGGCATAATGTAGTTACTCCTTTTCCGCCTGAGGCGGACCCAGTGGGCATTCCCCTTTACCCCGTTAGAAATTCAGGGCGTCCCCCCGAAAGCATTCGGGGGGACTATTTCTAACGGGGTTTAGCGGGGCTGTTCTCCTCCGGTTGAAGCGGAATTAGGCGACAAGACAAGCGTTAAACGGTATCCTTCTTTCGTAACTGGTTTGTCTATTTTGGAAACATCTTTTAATTCTCTCTTAATTCGTTCAAGCAATTTATAGCCCAATTCCTTATGAGAAATTTCCCTGCCTTTGAAAAACAGGTTAAATAGCACGCGATTACCCTTTTTAAGAAAACCCTTTGCCTGATTTAACCTTACCTGAATGTCATGTTCCTCGCTGACCGGTCTGAGCCTTAATTCTTTCAGTCTGCTCTGGTGATGCAATTTCTTTGCCTTCTGCTCTTTTTTGTGTTGTTCGTATTTATATTTGCTATAATGCATTATTTTACAGACAGGCGGAGCAGACTCAGGCGAAACCTCAACGAGGTCAAGTCCTTTATCAATGGCTATTTTTAAGGCATCAGCGGTCTCTATAATTCCCAGATGAGCACCCGTTTCGTCAATAACCCGAACTTGTCTTATTCTTATTCTTTCGTTTTTCCTTAGGTCTTTAATAGTTCGCCTCCTTTCTTAGAGCCAGTTAGTCCAGCACATAAGGTTTATGGGCTGGACGTTACTGGCTCTTATCCCGACGAATGTCGGGATTCACTTTCTCCTCTGCTCTTTATAGCGTAAAGCACTCTACGTCCGTTTTCCGCCTTAGGCGCCCCTATCCCTCTGACGGGATCCCGGTGAGGGACGGGCGACCGTTTGAGCGTCGGATCCGCCTATGGCGGACAAGTAATACCTTATCTCTGGAGATAGATTCGCAGTATTTTTCCCGAATGAACCTGCCCCCCCGATGGACATCGGGGCGGGATCCCGAAGTGATACTCCTTCGGGCTTCTCCATTCGGGAGTGGCAGATTCCTTGACTTATTATCTGTTTTTAGCTATCCTACGCTATTCCATAGTCCGCCTAAGGCGGACGACGGATAGTAACATAGACCTTCAATTTAGTTAATAGGTTCTACTTGTTTTATGAATAGTCCCTATCGTCTTATCCTCTGCGTTTTCTGTCTCTCTGCGCTAATTTCTGGCTTTACTTATGCCGAAGATACAAATGATATCCTCTCGTTAGCAGTTAAAGGCGAATACCAGAAGGCAATCACACTCTCTATCCAGATTTTAACAAAGAATGAGAGACATCTTCAGGCACGGCTGATATTGGGCAATCTTTACTTAGAAACAGGTGAATACCAGAAGGCAGAATCCACACTGGAATATTTTAATTCTCTGACACCCTCGGCTATATCTTCCGCCAGAGGCGGATCCGCCTCCGGCGGACAACTGATGGCTGATGAGTTGCTTCTTCTTTCACAAGGGCTCTGGTTATATGCCCTTCGCAAAGGTGATAAAGAGATAACCAAAAAGGTGGTGCAGGACTATCTCCCGCGGGTAGAGAAAATGACGCCCCAAAACCCTTATCTTTATGTCTTCTGGGGCAACTGCTATTTAGAAAAAGGCGATATACAGGAAGCAAAGAGGTGTTTTGGCGATGCTCTGAAGAAAAGACCCGGCTTACCTGAGGCACTATTAGGGCTCGCGAAAGTGACCCTATTGTTACCATCCCATTCAGCAGAAGGAGAACCACCAGCCGTAATATCCCTGACGGACTTTGCTTCTATTTCTACTACGGCAATATCTAACCCATCGTATATTTCACTCACTTCACCATTAGCCGAGGTGTATAATCTACAGGCGAGTGTGAATCTGGCGAGGGATTTTTTTATAGTTGCATTAAACTATATCAATAAGGCGCTTGAGATTAACCCAAACTCTGTTACCTATCGTGCGACACGGGCTTCCATTTATTACCTTAATAATAACCGCAAAGAATTTGAGAAGGAGTGTCAGGATATATTATCAATCAATCCCTCACCCGCCCTTTTCTATCTTATTATTGCCGATAATCTGGAAAGGCGGTTGTTATATACAGAGGCAACGGCATATTATGAAAAGGCAATATGGATGGACGAGCATCTTTGGGATGCGCAAATATCTGCGGGTTTTAATTTTCTTCATCTCGGACCTGATTATGAGAAGCGCGGTAAAAAACTATTAAACGATGCCTTTGAGCGGGACCCGTTTAATGTCAGGGCGTATAATATGCTTAAAGTTCTTGATGCATTAGAGGATGAATTTGAGGTAGTAAAGACGGCGCATTTTGAGATTAAATTGCATAAGAGCGAGAGATTCTTGCTGGAGCCGTATATTACAGAACTACTGGAGGATTGTTTTGCTAAATTCGCTGAATTATATCAATTTACTCCGCAACTGCCGATACTGGTTGAGGTCTTTCCCAACCATAATGATTTTTCAGTGCGGTTGATGGGGTTTCCCGGTTTTCTTGCGGCACGAGGCGTATGTTTTGCCCGAACCTTTCTCGTTCTTTCGCCAAAGGCACAGGAACAAATGGTCATCCGTTTCCACTGGGGTAGTATCACAGTGCATGAATTTATGCATGTTATCACCTTGCAGATGAGCAAATTCCGTGTGCCGAGATGGTTCACCGAGGGTTGCTCGGTCTATGCCGAAAAACTCTATAACCTTATCTGGGCTGAAGAACTGGAAGATAAACTCATTAAAGCAATAGAAGATAACAAGTTAAAGCCCCTCTCCACTTTCATAGACCAGCGAGGTGCGGATATTCTGCACTCTTATTTATTAAGTTCGCTTATTATTGAATATATCCACAAAAAATATGGTATGGATAAAATTATCAAGATGCTGAACGCTTGGGGCGAACTTAAAAATAGCGAAAAGGTCTTTAAGGAATGTTTAGATAAAAGTATCGCAGAGTTTGACAGCGAGTTTATTGATTACCTAAAAAACGTTGTGTTCAAGGATATTAACCTGATGCACTTTGAGGCGGTCTTCAGAAATGCTAAAGAACTCCTGAAGAGAAATAAAACAGATGAAGCCATCAGTGAATTTATCAGGGCAAAAGGTCTTTTCCCCGATTATACTAAACCAAATGATAGCCCTTATCACTATCTGATTGCTATTTATGAAGAACGCAACCAGCCCGATAAGGCATTTGAGGAGATTGAGCAACTTATTAAAAAGAACCATCTGGATTTCCCGAATCGGCTCAAACTGGCACGGCGATACCGCTCAGAAAAACAATATGAGAAATTGGTCTCCCTGCTTAAAGAAACGGTTTACCTTGAACCCGAGAGCATTCAGGTGCATAATTATTTAGCAGAGGGCGAACGTGCCTTGAGGCAATATGAGAATGCTTTAAGGGAATATGAAATAGCCATAAAGTTAACCGGCCGTCTTGCTGAAAGCCAGAAACGGAATATTGCGTTGGCTGATTTTTATTGCTCTTTATGTGAGATTTATTTAGAATTAAACAATAAACCGAAGGCAAAAGAACATCTTGTTCTCGCCGAAGATTTCTATCCTGCTCATAAGAAAATAGGGGAGTTATTAAAAAGATGCGAACCCCGTTAGAGTCGTCCGAGTGTATGATAATAAATTACTCGGTAGTTTTAATACGTCTGTTTGTAGCGACTCTAACGGGGCGAATAATATGTGGATTGGTCATAGTGGGCTCATTATGCCTTCTGATAGGTTGTGCTGAGCATCGGATTATTATCACATCAGAGCCGCCGGGCGCAAACGTCTCTATTGATAGTAAAGAAAGAGGGTTAACACCTCTTTCTGTTCCTTTTACATTTTATGGCAATCGTGAAGTGGCGATTGAGAGAGAAGGTTATCAGACACATAAATCAATAATTTCCGTGAAACCGCCAATCTTTCAGGTATTCCCTTTTGATATTCTAATGCTTTTGATACCATACCCTTTTATAGATACGCACACCTATTACTTTATTCTGGAAAAACAGAAGGGTAAAACGGATATCAAAAAAGCACTGGAAAGAATGGAGCGACTTAAAGAACATCTGGAAGAGAGAATAAAAGAAGAAAATCCCACCACGACTCGATGATACCAATTCTAATTAATTCACTGCCCTTGTCAAGCCAAATCTTGTACGCCTAAAATAACCTAAAATATCTAACAAACACACCACACATTATTACTATAACTCTTTTTCAGAGAATATCGACCGCACGAAGCATTGGACGGACAAACTCCAGATGAAATATATTTCCATAAACCCAGCGACAAATCACAGAAAGATGCCAAGATTATAAAAAGCGAGATTGAGAAAATTGTTTTAGGCGATGGATTGCTTAAAGCATATCGGCTGAAGAAGTCTGCGTAAGATTTTGACCAGGGGTTGCCACTACTACAAAACCATTCTATACTGACAGAATTTTAACCAGATTAAAGGATGTTGCAAATCCAATTCTCACTGGCTGGATTGCCTCTTCTGTTTACCTTTTTACTGGAAGTTCTGCAATATTGAAGGATTTTAAGTTGTTAATATTCAACTTAACAAGAACAGACATTTTACTCGCTTTTTTCTTTGTCTTTGCCCACAGTTTTGTTATACTTGTTTTAAAATTAATGATACTCAAAATATGTATAACAAACAGTTAGAAAACAACTTACACCCAGAAAAAACCGTTATTGCCGAGGAAACCTTGGATTGGTACAGAATGTCTCCGGTTGAACGCTTTACGGAATCTCAAAAACTATGGGAGGTTTTTATACTCCTCGGGGGAAATTATGAACCAGAGCCCGATACCCAAAGCCCTTTCCATACTTTTAAGCCATAAAGTAAAAGCCCTGTTAATCGGAGGGCAAGCCTGTATCCTTTATGGTGCCGCTGAGTTTAGCCGTGATATTGACCTCGCGGTTATGGTCTCTCCTGAAAATCTTGAATATCTAAAGTTAGCACTCCATGAACTTAAGGCAGAAAGAATTTTTGTCCCAGACCTCTCAGAAGATGTATTATTAAAAGGGCATGTCTGTCACTTCCGCTGTCAAAAAAAAGACGTAAAGAATTTAAGAATTGATATTATTAGCGTAATGCGTGGTGTAGACTCTTTCCCTGATTTATGGGAGCGTCGCGAAGAGATAAAACTACCGGAGATAGGAAAGATTACAGTAATAAGTTTAGCTGACCTGGTTAAGGCGAAAAAGACTCAACGTGATAAAGATTGGCCTATGATTAGACGCCTTATCGAGGCAGATATTTACCGCGCCTCCTCTAAACCATCAGCGGAGAAAATATCTTTCTGGCTAAGTGAATGTCGGACTCCAGAACTGTTAATCTCGCTATCAGCCCAATATCCTAAGATTGCTTCTCGCATAGCCGTAAGGCGGCTTCTCCTAAAATCTGCTATTGAAGGTAATCGAGAAAAAGTCCAGCGCCTTTTAGTTGAGGAAGAAGAAAAAGAAAGGGAGATAGACCGTCAGTACTGGTCTCCGCTAAAGGCGGAACTTGAATCTTGGCGCCATCAGAAGAATAAACAATCGTAACGAACTATTTTCTCCCTTACAAATCATGATTCTCCTGCCATCCCATCAATAACTCATCCTAGAAACCTTTTTATACGTGATGTGTAAGCGTTTAGGTAAAAATAGAGTACAACGTTGAAGCGTGATTAGT
>JASEHY010000086.1 GCA_030018555.1 Planctomycetota bacterium | reverse complement strand
AACCTCGCCCTGGTGGGCGGGAGGCTCGCCCTTCGGGGCGGCGGCGAGGCGGGCGGGGTATTAGACCCACGCCAAGCCCTTGCTTGCTTCCTGCGTCCCAAAGCAGTATGCAAGGGCTGGGGGGTATTAAAAAGTGGCTGGATAAAGGGAAGTATCTCCTTTTCCATATTCCTGTATATTAGCGTTTTAGTGTTTTTTCTTTATATCCCTATATCTTTTACTCTGGCGGAGGGAGAAAAACTCAGACCAGGAGCATGGAATCGGATTAAAGGAACTATGGTTGCCTTAAAGGATGAGACCCTGTTAGATAAGGTTATGAAAAGGAGTTTGTTACCACGCGAAAAAGGTCAATTCCTGTTCCAGACCGGAGAATCGTTCTCTTACACTTATAAGGCAGAAGCACTCCAACTGATGCTCGGGAAAAAGGTTACCACTATTGCAAAGGATACAACCTTAAATATTCCCTGCCTGTATCCAGAGGCAAAGAATCCAATAGATATACCATTCAGGTTTCTCCCGGTTACTTCATCTACATCTACGGTCGTTTATTATTACCAATCCAAAAGTGCTATGGTTTTTCCATTCGGGAAATCAGAGATTGTCTTTCTTGATTGGAATCATAACGGCTACTTTGATGATTTTAATGAAGACCGTTATTGCATAGTTGCTCCTAATACTTTTCAGAAAAAGGCAATCAGTCCTGAAGAGTGGAAGAAACTCTTGCAGGTCTTTCCGGGCTTTATAAAATTCCCGAATGATGAAACTTATCTCGTGGGAATAAAACCTGCCTGGGAGGTTTTTCTCTGGAAGGTTAGCAACAACCTCAAGCCGGATTATCTTACTCATATGGGGTATCTTAACCATCTCAGGAAAATGCAGGGCGTGGGTTTCGTTGGGCTGGAAGAAAGTCTTATCCCTGCCTGCGAAAAACATTGTTCCTATTGCTCCTTGCACGGCATAGGTCACGAAGAAGACCCGGCTAAAGAGGGCTATAGCCCTGAAGGCAACAGGGCTGGCACAAGCAGCGTCGTCGGCGGTTCTCGCACAGATGCGGTTGACGGACTCAAGGGAATGGTCAGAACACTTTATCACCGTAATCCTTTTCTGGTTCCCGGATTAAGAAAGGTCAGTCTCGGCTGTAAGGATGGCATTTATGTCTGTGATGTTAATTCATTCTCTGATTTCGTCGTAATTAAACCAATCTTATATCCATTCCCCAGACAGGCAGATGTTGATGTCAGGGCAAGTGGTGAATCGCCCAATCAATTTCCTGATGATATCACTGGTGCAATCGGCACGATTATTGCGATTAGATTCCCAGTGGGAAAGAGACCTCAATTCTACTCCGCAACTATTCGCCAGACCCAGACAAATGAAGAAGTGCCATTTGCTTACACTGACCCTCATAAGGTGCCACAAGAAGCCCGGAAACAATTTCCCACCAACGAGCAGTGTATCTGCTTATTCCCGAGGAAACATCTTGACAAAGGCGTAATCTATGAAGTAACCATTACCTACTATGATAGCCCGGCAGACGCCAGCAAGAATAGACCTCCACACACGGTCAAGTGGCAGTTTAAGACAGAAGAGCCACCTCCTGCCGAACCTGAGGATGGATGATACGGACGAGAATTTCCCGCATAATAAATAAAAGGTATTATTCTGCCTTTGCTCGTCTGGTCATCAAACTGTAGACCGCCTTCATAGGGTCTTTATTCTTGAAGAGAATATTATAGACTTCTTGAGCAATCGGCATTTCTATGTGATATTGACGTGCTAATGTTCGTACTGCTTTTGTAGTCCATACTCCTTCAGCAACCATCTGCATAGATTTAAGTATCTCTTGTAGTGTCTCGCCTCTGCCAAGCCGTATTCCGACCGCTCTGTTTCTTCCGTAAGGTGAAAAGCAGGTTGTGATTAAATCGCCTATTCCTGCCAGTCCAAAGAAAGTATCTCTTTTACCGCCCAGTGCTTCACCTAATCTGGTAATCTCCACAATGCCTCGTGTCAGAAGGGCTGATTTGGCATTATCGCCTAAATTAAGGCCGTCACAGATACCACCTGCGATGGCGATGATATTTTTCAGTGCACCGGCGGACTCCACTCCAATCACATCTCTCTGACTGTAAATCCTGAAATACTCATTCATAAACACATTCTGTAACTGTTTTGCTAACCTCTGATTAGTTGTAGCAATCACAGCACTGGCTGGCTTTTTACGGACGACTTCTTCGGCATGCGTCGGACCTGATAACACCGCAATCTTATCTTTAGGATAACCCAATACTTCTTGAATTATCTGACTGGGACGCTTCAGGGTCTTTTGCTCAATACCTTTGGCGACGGAGACGATCGGGATACGAGATGCGAGATGTGGGATACGAGATTTTATCTGGCTTAGAACACCACGGCAATACTGCGTCGGCACAGCCATTACTATTAAGTTATAAGTTTCAGGTTGCAGGTTGCAGGTAATATCAATTGATTGTGGTATCTTAATACCGGGCAGGAATTTAGTATTCTCCCGCTTCTTCGCAAGATACTTGGCATAATCAGGGAAATTGCTCCAGAGTGTAACCTGATAGCCGTTATCATTCAGAACCAAACTCAGAGCGGTGCCCCAGGCACCATCGCCTAAAACAAGAATCTTCAATTTATCTGTGCTCATCTGTGTTAATCTGTGGTTTGTTCCCCCATAATCTCACCTTCGGCTCCGTCCCTTTAATCAACCGCTTGATGTTGGGAATATGTTTGATAATTACTAGCATTGCTATAGCAATACAAAATATCATTAGGGGTAAAACATCACTCCAGAGACGAGGAACATATACTTCTATCATCCAAGCAAACCATAATGGCAAAGAAATCACGGCCATAATTGATGCTAACGAAACATAACGTAATATCAATAAGAATATCAACCAGACAACAACTGCACCAGTTGTTGGGAGGAAAAATAGCGCTAAAAATACTCCAAGTCCTGTAGCTACACCCTTGCCCCCTCTGAACCTAATATAAACAGGGAAAAGATGACCAAGAATTATTCCTAAAGCTATCGGTATTCCAATTGTCGTGTTTGAAAGAATAACCCCATCACTTGTATAAGTAATTGATATTCCCCATAAAACAAAAGAATAATCATTATTAATAACGATATAGAATGTCGGTATAAACCCTTTAGCCGCATCTAATAAGAAGCACAGTATGCCCCAAGGCCACCCGGCAATCCTTCCCACATTCGTCGCTCCAATATTACCACTACCGACGGTGCGGATATCTATACCTTTAACAAGTTTCACAATTATATAACCAAAAGGTATAGAACCTATTAAATAACCTGCAACGGCGTAAATAATATAATAAATCATCCTTGTTTAATCTGTGTAATCTGTGGCTTAAAACGACCTATCAATCATCTCGCAGATAATATGTCCTGTGGTAATATGGCATTCCTGGATACGGGCAGGGTTAGCGGACGGGGCGCAGAAACAGAGATGGACATTATTTCTTAAGGCGGACTTTTTGTTGCCTGCCCGCCTGCCGCCTGTAGCGAGCCTCGCCCATCGGGGCGGGAGGCGGGTCTGACCCAGTGGGTCGCCTCCGGCACCGATAAAACCGATTGTATAGGCGCCCTTCTGTCGTGCCGACTTCACCGCCTTTATCACATTAGGTGAACTACCACTCGTGGATAAGGCAATGACCACATCACCTTTATTAACTAATCCTTCCACCTGTCTGGTAAAAACATTCTCAAATCCGAAATCATTGGCAATGGCGGTAAGATTGGAGGTATTTGTGGTAAGGGCGATTGCCGGCAGTGCCTTTCTGGTTCGGTTCTGGAATCTACCAACAATCTCTGCGGCGATATGCTGGGCGTCTGCAGCACTACCGCCATTACCAAATAACACTATTTTATTCCCTCTCTTGAGTGCCTTAATAACAATCTGGCATATCCTCGCAATCACCGTCGCCTGTGATAACATCAGATATTTTATCTCTGCGGATTCTACTATCAGTTTGGTAATCTCGTTTATCATAATATTTCAAGGTGAAATGCAACCACAGATACACACAGATAAACACTGATTATTTCTATCGGTGTGTATCTTTTATCTGTGTCTATCTGCGTTCATCTGCGGTTGCAATAATTTATTCGGAGGCGAGAGGATTTGAACCTCTGATTCCGATTACTCAGAATACGCGATTTCCAATCGCGCCCGTTCAACCACTCCGGCACGCCTCCATGTTAGGTTATTAGGTAATTAGGCGATTAGGGTATTAGGAAATTTTTCCCTGATCTCCTAATATCCTGATTTCCCTTTCCTAATCTCCTAATTACCTAATTTCCTAATATTATTTATTCTTCTCCCACCATTCTTTACAGCGCCCGATAATTTCGTCCTTCAATGTCTGTGGTATCAGAGGTGGTGTAAATTTCTGTCCACCTGCTAATGCCTGTAGACTATTAAGGATATTATGGAAATTAGAATAATCTGTCTCTTTTTCAAGTATTTTAATAAGTTCTGGGATAGCGGCGCGGTCGCCTAATGTCTGTAAGGAAGACATCACATTAGGTTGAAGTGGTGGCGGTGCGGTCTTGAGGAAGTCCATTATGGCAGCAGAAACTGTCTTATTATCTCTAAACCGCTGTAAGGCATAAAGGGTGTTGCGTAAAACATCAAGGTCTTTCTCGTTCTTTAATACCCATAAAAACTCTGGTATCAATTTGGTATCGCTGTAGTTTGCTAATAAACCCGTTGCCTGTGCTCTTAGCCAGTTGGTTGACTCCTCTTTCATAAAGCGGACTAATTCTTGTAATGATTGTTCTGTTCTAAAACGATTAAGTGCATAGAGGATAGTATTTTTGAGATTAACATCCGATTCTTTAACTATCTTTATTATTTCTTCAACTGCTGATGTTTCTCCCATATCCGCAAGCACATTAACTGCGGTTGCCTTCTGGTTTGAAGACCCTTCTTTGAGCATACCAAGAGCAAGAGAAACTATTCTCTCATCTTTGCCTGTCCTTGCTAATACTTTCAGTAATCCAACTCTGACCTGCTCATCCTTTTCTTTCTTTGTTATATCCAGCAAATCTCCTACCACGGGCTTAAAACTAACACTGGAAATATTGGCAAGGGTATTGGTAATCTGTTGCCTTATCTGGGTTGGTTGATTAGGTGTTTTCAGAAACTCAACAAGGATGAAGGCGGATTCATCACGGCTGAGGAAAGTAGTAACATCCTGAAACAGGGTCTGGTCTTCAATCTTATTGGCTCTCAGTTGGCTGATGAATCGGTTGAGCCGTTTAGTAAATGCCTCTTTCCAGAGAATCAGAGGTAAAATCGTCTGGGCGCGTTCGCGTATCTCTGTATCAGGGTTCGTTAGAGCTTTTTGCACCGATTCTTTCGCCGGCGCTGATATCTCTATCAACTCGTCTGTGGCTTTCTCTCTTTGCTGATAATCTTCACTGCCTAATTGTTTAATCAGTTCCTGTATCCTGTTATTCAGATACTCCGAATAATCTTTCCCATAGACGCTCTCAATAAATGTTGTGCGGAGCCGCAGCGGAGTCCCGATAATTTCGGGGATGAACAGTAATAATATCACAATAATAACTCTCTTTAACATACACATATCCTTTCTTCTCTTTCCTATGCGGTTACGATAAAGTAATATTTATATAAGGAGACCAAGAATCCAAGACCGGAAGTCCAAGAAAATATTCCTGTTTTCCTGGCCTCCTTATAAATATTTCTTTATAGATGTTATTTACCCGTTTCTGCATACTTATAATAATATCAATTTATCTCTAACGGGTCAAGCAATTTTTCGTGGGGGCGTAGAGTCAGGTCTTCCCTATAATAGACCCCTGTCAAGAGGGTAATAGACCTACCAGTAATGTAAAGGAAACACCACTCCTTGGGGTAGTATAGGTGGGAGTTGGGTAAAAGAAACACCACTCTTGGGGCTCGTAGTAGATAGTCCT
>JASEHY010000085.1 GCA_030018555.1 Planctomycetota bacterium | reverse complement strand
GATTGCCACGGTCGCCTCTGGCGACCTCGCAATGACAAGGGAAGGGTGTCATTGCCCGCTCCGCCGCCGCCCCGAAGGGCGTCGCCCGCCCGCTCCGCCGAAGCGGAAGCGAGGCGAGCAGGCGAACCTCGCCCTAATGGCGGGAGACTCGCTACAGGCGGCAGGCGAGCAGGGTAATCGCTTTACCCAGCCCCTGCGCGCAGGGGCTGGGTTCACCTGGCATATGCTCGGTCATCTCCAGAGCAATAAGGCAAAAAAGGCAGTGGCGTTATTTGATTTCGTCCATTCAGTAGATAGTCTCCATCTGGTAGATGTCCTGCACAAAGAGACAATAAAGATAAATAAACATCTCAAGATGCTAATTCAGGTTAATGTAAGCGGTGAAGATACAAAGAGTGGGATTAAGATAGAAGAACTGGCTGATTTTTATAAAGAAAGCCGACGGATTACCTCTACGCGTCCTGCGTCTTGCGTCTTGCGTTCTGCGTCAGACGCATCCCGCCAAGGCGGGACACAATACAGAGATTACAGCCTCCCGTCAGAGACAACGCACAACGCAAAGAGCGACCAACAGGGTGGTTTAATTATTGCAGGGTTGATGACGATGGCGCCTTTTACTGATGCACCAGAAACTACCAGACCATATTTCAGAAAATTGAGAGAATTACTGGACGAACTGAAAAATAAATATCATAGTGAAGACCTGAAATATCTTTCTATGGGAATGAGCCAGGATTTTGAGATAGCCATTGAGGAAGGCGCCAATATCGTCAGAATAGGCACTGCCATTTTTAATCCCCTCTAATAACTGCAGTAATAAGAGCAGACAGGAGGTGTGTAGATGCGAATAGTAAAAAGGGTCATTATTATCGGGATGCTGGTCTTTTTCTTACAAGGTGCTTCCTGCCCGCCGAAAGATACCGGTGTGCCTCGGACCTCACCCGAAGAGACCCTGCGTATAATAAAAACATCATTAGAAGAGAGCAATTACGCTACCGCATATCACTGCTTAACTAAAGATACCCGCAATCGCTATCCTTTCAGCCATTTTAAGATGATGTTTGAATGGACTATGTTTGGAGTGCTTATCAAAGATGTTATCGTTACATGGCGGGTTAAAGATGTAAAGTATTTTACTGAAACTGTCACCACTCCGTCCAAACTTCCACCTGAACCACAGAAAGGGGTAGGGACGGGGTCAAAACCCTCTGAGAACTCTGCAGTTTCCCCTGATGAAGCAAAAATACCCTCTGCCCGAATAATACAAAAAGCAAAGGTATTGATGGAACACTGGAAATACCCCACGCAGTATCAGAAAGAATTTATCTTTGTGTATGAGGATAATGGATGGCGCATAGATTTTACTCTGGCAGGAGTCCTCGGTCTTCCGCAGGAAGATGAGGATGTCTATTATAAATGAAAAGCAAGAAGTCTTTCTTTTTCTTTGGTGCTAATCGGGCCGAAGGTTCTGCGAAGATGAAGGATATTCTCGGCGGTAAGGGTGCTAATCTTGCCGAGATGGCAAGATTGGGGCTCCCAGTGCCTCCGGGTTTTACCATCGCCACCGATGTCTGCCGTACCTTTTATGCTAACAACAAAAAATTCCCTCTCAAACTCCAGAAAGAATTTCTTC
Organism: Planctomycetota bacterium; assembly: GCA_030018555.1. GTDB lineage: Bacteria > Planctomycetota > MHYJ01 > JACQXL01 > JACQXL01 > Yes70-35. The sequence goes on along the minus strand of JASEHY010000085.1, from coordinate 4,411 downwards.
GCTATGTCAGGAAATTAGAGGATGTTTCCGGCAAAAGGTTCGGCGACCCGGCTAACCCGCTTCTTGTCTCAGTCCGTTCCGGCTCCAAATTCTCTATGCCCGGAATGATGGATACGATTCTTAACCTCGGGCTTAATGATAAAACCGCAGAATATCTAATTAAACTTACTAATAATGAACCTTTTGTATATGATTGCTATCGCCGATTACTTGAGATGTTCGGTGATGTGGTTTTGGGAATTGATAGGTCCGAGTTTGATACGGTCAAAAGAGAATGGAATGTCGGTCCGGAAATGATTGGCGCCTATCAGGAAATCATTAAAGAGAAATCAGGTCAACCATTTCCGCAGGACCCGATAAAGCAGTTGGAGATGGCGCGTGATGCGGTCTTTAAATCATGGAATAAGCCCAGTGCGATTACTTATCGTAATGAAGAGAAGATTCCTCATACCATCGGCACAGCGGTCAATATCCAGATGATGGTCTTCGGTAATCTTGGGACAGACTGTGCTACCGGTGTCGGGTTCACCAGGAACCCGGCAACAGGTGAAAAGGTATTTTACGGCGAATATCTCACCAATGCCCAGGGCGAAGATGTTGTCGCAGGCATCAGGACTCCCAGACCAATAGCCGAACTCTCAAAAGAGATGCTTCAAGCATTTAGACAACTCAAAACTATCACTTCACGATTAGAGCGACACTATCGGGATGTGCAAGATTTTGAGTTCACCATAGAACATGGTAAACTCTATATGTTACAGACCAGAAACGGTAAGCGAACCGGACTTGCGGCAGTGCGTATTGCGGTTGATATGGTCAGGGAAAAACTGATTAAGCCCGAAGAGGCGGTTCGTCGGGTAGAACCGTTGCAACTGAATCAACTCCTGCATCCGATGTTTGACCCTAAAGAACGTTCCAGATTCAAGGTGATTGCCAAGGGACTGAATGCCTCACCTGGTGCAGCATCCGGCAAGGTCTATTTTGACCCTGATAAAGTGGTAGAAATGACCGGTAAAGGAGAACAAACCTTGCTCGTGCGCAGCGAAACTTCTCCCGATGATATCCACGGAATGTACAAAGCACAGGGTGTATTGACTGCCACAGGTGGAATGACCTCGCACGCCGCAGTAGTGGGAAGACAGATGGGGAAACCAAGCATTGTCGGTTGTAGTGCAATAAAAGTGGATGAAGAACAACGGCTCTTTTATGCCGGTAACATTACTATTAAAGAGGGTGACCATATCTCTATTGATGGCACAAGCGGTGAGGTCTTCTTAGGCAATGTGCCTACTGTGGAATCAGAGATAATGCAGGTAATTAAAGGGGAGCGAAAAGGAAAAGATGCTCCGCTTTATCGTGATTTTGCTCTTCTTTTATCGTGGGCGGATAAAATAAGACGACTCAAGGTCAGGGCAAATGCTGACATCCCCAGAGACGCTGAATATGCTGTGAAATTCGGCGCTGAAGGCATCGGACTCTGCCGAACCGAGCATATGTTCTTTGCGGAAGACCGGCTCCCTATTATGCAGGAAATGATTTTAGCAACCACCAGAGAAGATAGACAAAAAGCACTGAATAAATTACTCCCCCTGCAGAGAAGTGATTTTAAGGGGTTGTTTGAAACGATGAAAGGGTATCCGGTCACCATCAGAACCCTTGACCCGCCTTTACATGAGTTTTTACCTAAAAGAGAAGAGTTGATGGTGGATATTGCTACATTAAAAGCAGAACGCCCAACGCAAGACGCTCGCCTCGCTTCCGCTTCCCGCCTCTGGCGAGGCTCGCCCTTCGGGGCGGCGGCGGAGCGGGTACAACGTATAGCGGAGAAAGAGCGTCTTCTTGCCCGCGTTAACGAACTACACGAGTTTAACCCGATGATGGGACATCGTGGTTGCAGATTAGGAATAACTTATCCGGAAATAACCGAGATGCAGACGCGGGCAATCTTTGAGGCGGCAACAGAAGTCGCTCGCTCAGGGAAAACCGTTCTACCGGAAATTATGATACCATTAGTCGGGCATATCAATGAATTCAAGAATCAGGCAATCATTGTCCATAGGGTCGCCGATGATGTCGCTAAAGAGACTGGGAGAAAAATAAAATATACGGTCGGAACAATGATAGAGGTACCTCGTGCTGCTGTTTGCGCAGATGAAATCGCCAATGAGGCACAATTCTTCTCTTTCGGCACCAACGACCTGACGCAGATGACCTTTGGATTCTCCCGCGATGATACGGGCAGGTTTATTCGTCAGTATCTGGATGATAAAATTCTTCCCTCAGACCCGTTTGTTACTATAGATACCCAAGGCGTGGGGCAATTGATTAAAATTACTATCGAAAAAGGCAGAAAGACAAGACCAGCCCTAAAGGTCGGTATCTGTGGTGAGCATGGCGGTGACCCTGACTCGGTAATATTCTGCCATTTTAGCGGGCTTGATTATGTGAGTGCCTCTCCATTCAGGGTCGCGATAGCACGGCTTGCCGCAGCACACGCTGCTTTAGGTAAAACGTAATCTCACACATCCACTGGGTCGTAACCTTTACCGCCCAGAGGATGACATCTCAAAAGTCGTCTTATTCCAAGGAGACTTCCTATAAGAGTTCCTTTTTTCTTCACTGCGTCAATAAAATATTCTGAACAGGTTGGCTGAAAACGACAGGACGCCGAGAGAAGCGGAGAAATAGAATACTGGTATGCCCTGATTAGGAAGATGATAAACATAGAGCGTGTAGCGTAGAGTAAAAAGGACTCCGCGCTCTATGCTCTACGCTATTTTAGAATTTTAATGAGACAGAGGCAGAAAACCCAACCCGTTGAGGAATTTCTTTACCACCACCGCCGGTCTCGTCTGCTTCAACCTTTGCCTTCTCTTTAGCAAATGTGCCTGCTACATCTACTTTCAGGATAATTAGTTGTATCCCTACTCCAGCGGTATAGACTGGTGCAGCCATGTCTGAGGCAAGGTTTCTATAAGTGCCAGCACGGACTTTCAGAAACCCCATCAGGGTGCTGAATTCAGCTCCCATACCGAACATCTGTGATTTATAACCGCCCAAGAGAGATGATTTGTTTTTGGTTACATCATAATCCATTGCTACAGAGAGCCGGCCGAGAATCGGGATGCCAATCTCACTCGCAACCCCCATTCTTATTTGCGGGTCAAGTGCAACCTTACTTCCGCCGGCATAAGAGAACTCGGGCTTGTTAATATTTCTGGCAACCAAGCCCACCTGAAGTTTATCGGTAAGCACAAGCCGCCCACCAACATCTACGCCAAATGCGGAGGATGACTTAATATTTTCCTTTGATGTTACATCCTTCATCATATCTTCAGAGTTCTTAACGCTTTGATAATCAATTTTCTTATAATAGGTCTGCCCTTCCATCATTTTGAAATTAGCACCGACCCTGAGCATTTCACCCATCAGTGGCTGACTGTAAGATACACCCATTTCTGTAAGGATAAGCCCATTAATTATCACGCCTGTCTTGTTGTCCTGGATGGTGGCTACTCCGCCGGCTAAGTTCTGTGCCATAAGGATTAGCATTTGATTGATTTCGGGGTTAGAGGTATCCGCACCGCCTTGCTCAGCAAGCCAGATGAAATTATTCGCCTGAGCAAGGGCATTCCCGGCACCGGAAATCCACCAATCCCGCCCGGCTATATCAGTCGCAAGAGCCGTATTCCTTACAGGAGATATAGGGATGTAGAAAGCGGGGTCGAGAGGGTCTAATGGGTTTCCTGTTTTTACGGTATTGGTTATTGCAGAAGGACCCTTATTAACCGCGAGGTTCTGGTCATCACCCACAGGGTCTAAATTGGCAGAAGCAAAAACATTACCAAAGACAGTAACCCGACCTATAGTGAGAGATAGACCTGCTGCTGGATTAACCATGAATCCCTGACCTTGTTTATTAAATTGTGATGCGGATAGAGAGAAGAAATGAAGCAGTTGCTGGGCTTCGTTAATGTCAAGAGTACTTTCACCACTTATCTTACCTAAGACAGTACCCCAATCTATTTTCCTTCTGGCTTGGCCGACCTTATCAACTGCGGAGAGGATATCACCTTCCGCTGCGGTAATAAGTCCGCCAGAGAGATAAAGTCCAACAGTGGTTTGCTTTCCGGTGGCTGCGGGGTTCCAGTAATGGGCGTTTGTTCCTTCCGGACTTGCAACAGAACTACCACCCATTGCTTCTGCACGCGGACCATAAATGACCCATTCCTCGGCGCCCAGTCGGCTGTTTGCAATTATGCTCATTAACACCACTGTACCCACAATTATTCTTACCACTTTCATAAAAAATCCTCTTACTCGCTGTTATGGCGACATCGGCGCCAGTTACAGCGAGTTAGACCCTGAGTGGCGCCCTTCCTGCGTCAGGACAAGCCGTCGGCGCCACGAA
>JASEHY010000084.1 GCA_030018555.1 Planctomycetota bacterium | reverse complement strand
CCCGTACGGGTGAGATTTGGAGTTTTTATTACCCCGTAGGTAACCGCTTTCAAACGGGGCTTGGTCTGAATAAGCCCATAACCAATAACATGTGTGCCGGGGTCAATGCCTAATATTACCATAAAGTTACAAGTTAAAAGTTACAAGTTATAAGTTCAATAAGATTGAAACCTGTAACTTGTAACCTGTAACATCCTAATATTCCGCCGGTAATTCCTGCAATTGTTTGGCTGTAAAAACCGGTCCCTCTTTACATACATAAACCCTGCCAACATTACACCTGCCACATTTTCCTACCCCGCATTTCATACGGTTTTCAAGAGTGGTATAAATATTATCTGCTGTGAATCCTAATTTATCCAGAACAGGCAGAGTGAACTTAATCATTATTGGTGGACCGCATATCAGAGCCACCGCGTTAGTACTATCAGGATGTGTCTCTTCTAATATCTTTGGCACTAATCCAATTTTACCCGTCCAATCTTTGGTCTCACCGCCGGGGTCAACGGTCTGGACAACGATGGTATTCGGATATTTAGACCATTCTGGTAATTCTCTTTTATAGACAAGGTCAGATACGGTTCTTGCCCCATAGATGATGGTGATTTTGCCGAACCGCTTTAGCAGGTCAAGACAATTCCAGATGACCGAACGAATCGGTGCTAAACCAATACCGCCGGCAATGAAGATTATATTTTTACCCTCAAACATATCAAGGGGGAAGTAGTTGCCATAGGGACCCCTGAACCCAATTGTATCACCGACTTCCACATCAAAGAGTGCCTTGGTAACCCTGCCTGTCTTACGGAAACAGCACTCTATATAACCCTTTCTGGTAGGGGATGAGGCGATACAGAATGTGGCTTCACCATCACCAAAAGCAGAATAGAGACCGAATTGACCCGCCTTAAAATCAAAGGCATCAGCTACTGATTTATCCTGTCCGCCAGACCCAGTGGGTTCGGCGGAAAATACCAGTTTCAATGTCTTGGTATCGTATGTCTCTTCAATTATCTCAGAGACGGTCATCAAATAGGGTTTGTAGATGTTGTTCATATATATTTAGACAAGGCACTTAAAATTCTCAAATTCTCTATGCAGTCCCGATAAAGTTAGGTTACTTCCTATATAATTATTATTGTATAATCTTCAATGATTTTGTAAAGTAAATTCAGTTCTAATGTAGTGAACTTATGAAAAATCCCAATGTGCTTGGTCCTAAGGACTACGAGAAGATACTCAAGCAGGTGCCTCTTTTTTCTGGGCTTAATCCTTTAGATTTGGAACGAGTCAGCCGGCTGGTCATCAGGCGTAAGGTTTCTAAAGGGCAAATCATTATCACTGAAGGACAAGAATTAGATGGATTTTATATTGTTATTTCTGGCTTAATCAAAATCTATAAACTTTCCTCTGAAGGCAAAGAGCAGATTTTACATCTGGTCAAGCGAGGTGATACTTTTGCAGAAGTAACTGCCTTTGTAGGCAAAGACTCTCCTGCCAATGCCCTGGCGATGACAGATAGTGAAGTTTTTTTCCTCTTCGGGAATGACCTTCTCCGTCTTGTCAAAGATAACCCGCAAATTTCTCTCAATATGCTTGCTTCAATGTCGCAATACTTACGGCGACTGGTGACACTTATAGAAGAAATCTCTCTTAAGGATGTTCCGACAAGGTTGTCAAAATATTTGCTTGACCTTGCAGTAAGTAGTGGTGTAACAGGCAAAGCGATAGTAGAGGTGCAATTGCCGACCACCAAAAAGGAGTTGGCTTCACGATTGGGAACTATAAGCGAGACGCTTTCACGGGCTCTCAATAAATTCAAATCCAAGAAGGTCATCAGGGTATCCGGCAATAGAATCACCATTCTCAATAAAGCACGGCTGGAAGAAATATCATCCGGGGCGAAGATTTGATATGAAGAATATCTTTCGCCGTATCGCCGACTTTTTTGCCATCAACAAAACTACCGGCATTGTGCTTCTGACCATTCTCTTGTTCGGGTTCGGCGAGGAACTCTGGTCTGCCTACATACCCGCCTATCTCAACGTCTGGATGTACGCCTCGCCCCAATACCTCCTCATCACCGCTTCCATAGTCGGCATCGTCGGAGCGGCGATATTTTATCTGCTGGTCGGCGCAAAAGGCAAAGACACTCCCCAGCAGGAGAATTAACCATTCTAAATAATTTTTCCTATTATTGACTTAAGTCAAGGTGAATTCCTATACCTGTGTTATATTATAAGCAGAGAAAAGGAGATGAAGATATATGGCACAGTGTCCGGGACAGGATAGACAATTTTGGAAGATGGAGGATATCTACGATGTAGAGTGCCCTAATTGCAAGGCAAAGGTGGAGTTCTGGAAAGACGATGTTTATAGGCGCTGTAAGAAATGCAACCATCGTTTCAGGAATCCCAAACTTGACCTGGGTTGCGCCGAATGGTGCCAGTATGCCAAATACTGCATCGGCCGGGACCTGAAGGAGATTGAGAAGACCGCGCCCTGCGCCACTGAAACAGACAATACCAGCAAGAAAACAATGCTTAATAAACCGGTCCCGACGCCCCCTGATGCGGTATCAGGCGGTCGGGATAAGACCCAGTAACGGTCTTCGCCGACCTGCCCGTCCGTTCAGGCGGGTATTTATCGGCGAATCCATAACTGGCTCTAAAAGGAGAAAAAGATGAAAACTCTAACCAATAAAAAGACCAAGCGCCAGATAATCAGGATTGACGAGGACAAATGCACCGGCTGTGGCGAGTGCATACCTAATTGTCCTGAGGGCGCCCTGCAGATAATTGACGGTAAGGCACGGCTGATAAGCGATTTGTTCTGCGATGGCTTGGGCGCCTGTATCGGTCACTGCCCTGAAGGCGCTATTACCACTGAAGAACGAGAAGCTGAACCATATGATGAGAGAAAGGTAATGGCAAATATCGTCAAGCAGGGTAGGAATGTGATTAAGGCGCATCTGGAACATCTGAAGGAACATAATCAGGATGAATACCTGCAACAGGCAATGGAATTCCTTAAAGAAAACCGTATAGAGGTGACGTTGGATGAGGATGCAGAAGACGACGAGAATGCTCTTCCTTGCGGTTGTCCCGGCTCAGCCGTGCGTTCGTTTGTGCCTACGACGACAAAATCTGAACAGGTCGCGAGGGCGCAGTCACAATTAACCCAGTGGCCCGTTCAATTGATGCTTGTGCCTCCTAATGCACCGTTCCTGCAAAATCGTGATTTGGTTATTGCGGCTGATTGCGTCTCTTATGCCTATGCCAATTTCCACCAGGACTTCCTGAAGGGCAAGGCATTGCTGATTGCCTGCCCGAAATTGGATGACACAGAGATTTATCTTGACAAACTTACTCAGATGTTTAAGGTGTCTAATATTAAATCAATTACGGTGTTGCATATGGAGGTGCCTTGTTGCTTTGGGTTGATTCATCTGGTTAAAAAGGCACTGGCTAATTCGGGCAGAAACATTCCGACCAAAGAAGTTAACATCAGCATCCAGGGAGAGATTAAGAATTAATTGAGATAGAAACTGGACAAGATTTTACTATAATCCGTAACCATTTTCACAATATTGTGGACGGCAATAAGAAAGGAGACAATGGATATGGTGGACACGATAAATAAAGGAACAATCAAGATAGGACTGAACCTGACGATGTTCCTTGGTTCTCTCATTGCCTTATTTGCCGGTATTTTCCCGGGCATATTAGGCGTATGGGTGTATTATGCCTGGAAATATGTGGTGCCTGAATACATAAAGGTGGGTCATGCACACGCTTCCTGGTGGGCAGTGTTAATAGTGATCGCCGCATTATTTTTGCCGGGCGCTCCGTTGAAAAGGTGGGTTAAGAAGTTTATCGCCTTTACTTCAGTTGCGGCCACGCCAGTGTGGATGGCGGCAATATCAGCTTATTATCTCGGAAAGGAAGCCAGCGGTGTTCATGCTATTATATCCTTGAGTCCCCTGCAGATACACAGTTGGGGATTCCTGTTATATGGTATGGCAATGTTTCTCCTGGAAGTATGGATTTTCTGGTCACTGGGGTTGGTTTTCCTGTCCGTACTGGGAGCTAAAATACCGCTGATATCGTCCGATGATACCGAGAAATCAAAGTATGAATTGATGACCGATATAGAAATTCCGGTAAAGATATTCCGCACGCCGCTTATATTTGCCCTGTTGGGTATATTAATGGGCTGGGGTTTAATATTATTCTTTAAGTTGCCTGATAAAGCCATTACCCCGGCAGCGCTGGTACAGTTGCATACCCATATCTTTTTCTTTATCGTTGGTTATATACTAACCATGATTACGATGAAGGTGGCGCAGGTAAAAGAGTCGGTATTCAATTTTACCTGCAAACTTGGGGGGATGGTGATTGCCTTGATTTTTCTAGGCTGGGCAGCATTTAACGCCTTCAACCTGCATAGTATTGTCCATGTCATACCATCGCTGCTTTATTTAGCGATGATGATAATGGGGCTGCTGGCACTCTTCGGCAAATTCGGCTTAAAGGATACGGGCGAATTGCACTTCAACTTTGTGCGTGTGGCTATGATATTCACATGGATAATACTATTGCTGTATGTGGCGGTCGGCCCTGTGATTTCCCTGGTCTGGGACACCAATCCGAATCTGACGGTTACCTATAATCAGGCGGATGGCGTTTATCCGGGCAAGTATCCGCAAAAGTACGACGGAACAGCGCCCGTGGTTAATAATCCGCGTGGCTTAGAAAATTTGCATCTTAGCCCGGCTTCCTGGAGCCATGTGGCGATATTCTGGATTTTGGTATTGTGGATTTTTGGAGAGCCGATAAGCAAGTTGATTAACAGCCCGACTTTGATATTTATGGTTGTAACCACCATACCGATGGCGCCGCTGTTCAATTCCTTCGGCCGGATTGCGGCTTGGCTTGGATTACCGTCCGGCATCGGAGGAATGTGGTTTGCCGCCCACCCGCTTAAGTTCTTTAACGATTTCGTATTGATTGTAATCGTTGCTATAGTATTATATCGGCTAAAACAAAAAGGCAGTAATCAGTAAAGGAGGTGAATATGGCTGAAAAGTTAGACCCGGAAATATTAGACCTAAAGAGGTTGGTGGACTATCAAAACGGTTCTATCGTAAGCAAGACATTGATTAATAAGAAGACCGGCACAGTAACGCTTTTCGCCTTTGATGAAGGCCAGGGCTTGAGCGAGCATGTAGCGCCTTTTGACGCTATGGTCTATGTGACAGATGGCGAGGTGGATATCCGCATTTCAGGCAAGTCATTCCACCTGAAATCCGGCGAAACAATAATTATGCCAGCCAATAAACCGCACGGCTTAAAGGCGCTCAGGAAATTTAAGATGTTGTTAATAATGATAAAATCATAAGAAAGGAGAAAAGATATACTATGTATGTAACAGATTCTATTCGGATAATTTATCTATAGTTTCTAACACATCCAGCAAACTCATATCAGTCGGGCAGTGACGGATACATCTGCCACAGCCGACGCAGAGAGTCCTGCCGAATTTATCAGGGTAATAATCAAACTTGTGTGCGACCCTCTGACGGAATCGCTTGCTTTGAGTATCTCGCGGATTATGCCCTGAGGCATGGACTGTGAACATCGCAAACTGACAAGCATCCCAATTCTTGCACCTGCTTCCACCTTTTAAGTTACCCTCATCCACAATATCAAAGCAATGACAGGTCGGACAGAGATAGGTACAGGTGCCACAGCCGATACAGGGCAAGGTTATCTTTGCCCATATCGGATGGTCAATCCCGCCCTGGCGGGACTCCAGCCAGGGTTTGATTAGTGATATATCAAACTTTTTATCCGGTCCTTTATAGTCAATAGGTTTCTCATCCCTGTCTTCTACCAGACAGGTTCGTCCCGAGCAGGTTCGTCCCGAGGGGGGACTCACTGTCCCTACCGAGGGAGGGGGACTCACTGTCCCTACCGAGGGAGAAAAAGAAGGATAAATAACTTTGAGATGATGAGATGCAAAAAGCCAGAAATTCCCCAACTTTCTCCTCCCCCTTGATGGGGGAGGTTGGGAGGGGGTGA
>JASEHY010000083.1 GCA_030018555.1 Planctomycetota bacterium | reverse complement strand
GGCTCGCCCTTCGGGGCGGCGGCGAGGCGGGCGAGTCGGAGCGGGCGGGGGCGAGCCTCGCCCGAATGGGCGGGGAGTTCGGAGTTTGGAGTTTGGAGTTAGGGGTGAACCCCGTTAGAAGTGAAGATGTAACCTTGACAACCCCCTTTATTCCCCCTTTGCCCGTTCCGCCCGTACGGGCGTCCCGCCCCGAAGGGCGTCGCCCCGCCGGGCGAACCTCGCCCCGAAGGGCGGGAGGCTCGCCAAAGGCGGCAGGGTTCGTGGAGTGTGCTGGGTTCGTGTTCCTCTTTTTCTGCACTATCAAAAATAGCAATTTTTAAGTTAAGAAGAGGCAGTAAAAAGCCGATATAATATATCAATGTAATCCCGACATTCGTCGGGATAAGACCCGCTAAAAGCATATTGCCCCCCTCCCGACCTCGCCCCGATGAATATCGGAGTCGGGAGGGGGTCAATATGTTTAAGCGGCTCTAATATGAAGTTGACCAAATTAACACTTGATGGTTTTAAGTCGTTTGCCCATCTGACCGACATAAGTTTTGACAACGGCATAACCGTTTTAGTCGGTCCGAATGGCTGTGGTAAGAGTAATATAGTAGATGCCATAAAATGGGTGCTTGGCGACAGAAGTATCAAATCTCTCAGAGGCGAGGAGATGGCGGATGTTATTTTCAATGGGGCAAGCGAAGCCAAACCTGCTGGTTATGCCTCGGTTTCTCTGTCATTTTCCAATACAGAACACAATTCTCCATTCGCCATTAGTCCCGTTGAAGGCGGGGGTGAGGCGGGACAATTCGCAGACCGACAGACCACCAGATTGCCTTTAGATTATGAGGAAATCACCATAAGCAGACGGCTTTATCGCGACGGACAAAGCGAGTATTTTATTAACAACCAGTCCTGCCGGCTTAAAGACATCCGCGAGTTGTTTATGGGCACAGGTCTCGGAATGGAGTTTTATTCTATTATTGAGCAGGGCAAGGTTGACTTAATCCTCAACAGTAACCACTACGAGCGTAGGGAATTGCTTGATGAGGCGGCTGGCATCAGTAAATACAAGGCAAAGCGTAGAGAAAGCGAGACAAGACTTCAACGAATAGAACAGGATTTGCTCAGACTTTCTGATGTCTTAAGAGAGGTCAGACGTCAGATTCGCTCCATAAAAATCCAAGCCACCAAAGCAGAAAAATATAAAGTTACCCTTGAGGAACTCAGAACCAGAAAAACCCAATTAGCACTCTATACCTACCATCAATATAAGCAAAGGCATTCAGAGTTATCAGACAAACTAACCCAACTAAAATCCTCATCCAATAATTTGGAAGAACGGCTAAAAAGCACAGAAGAGAAACTTATTGACGTTGATAAAGAAATAATTCTATCTGATAATAATATCATCCAACAGCAGACATTACTTATAAATCTAAGTGGTAAAATATCAGAAACCAAACAGAAAATTGAGTCGTTCGCACTTCGGCATCAGGAACTTCTTGAGGAAGAAAAGAGAACCAAGAATAATATCGCCGTAAATACTCAAAAGGTTATTGAACTGCATAATAAACTCGTAGAGATAATGCAATCTTATGAGACAGTAAAACGGGAAATAGAATCAATAGAACAGGGATTGGAGAGTAAAAACAGTATTTACAAAGGTATTAATGAGGAATTGGATGTTATTGCCCGAAATTTAGAAGAGAAACGTAACGAAACACTTCAGACGAGTTTCAAGAAATCATCGTATCAGAATGAGTTGACCGCCATTCAGCAAGAACTCAAGAACCTTTCCTTAAGGAGAGATAAACTTACAGTTAGACGAAAAGAGATTGAGGAGGAAAGAGCCACATTAACTAATAACAGGACAAAGATTGAAACATCCCGTAATGAGATACAGGAAGCGACTGATAAATTGAAATCGGAATTTTCTCAGGTTGAGATTGTAATAAAGGCACTAAAAAACGACCTGCTCTTAATCACCCAGGAAGTTATCCATCTCAAAGATGAATTGAATAGGACTTCTTCTCGTAAAGAAGCGTTAGAAGACCTGGAGAGGCATTATGAGGGTTGCGAGGAGAGTGTTAAGGTGGTTCTAAAAAACGCTTCTGATTTATCAGCGAATATTTATGGGCTGGTGGCTGATATTATAGAGATAAAGTCCTGTTATGTAACGGCGGCTGAAGCGGCTTTAAGAGAATTAGCGGACGCCCTCGTTGTCCACTCCCAAGAAGACGCATTCAAGATAATTCAATTCGTTGCTGATAACCGGAAAGGTAGAATCACCACGATTGCGATAGAGAAACTCAAGACATTCTCTCTACGCTCACCAATTCCCAACTGCGGCATTACCGGCATCATTGGCTATGCAGATGAGATAGTGCAAGATATAAAACTGCCAACGGTCTCGGCGGAAATAAAATCCGCTCTGGCAAGACTCCTCCTGGGTAATTATCTGCTGGTGGATAATCTATCTACTGCTCAACAGGTCATTCAAGAACACATTTTTGAGGGAAAGGTTCTGACTCTTAAAGGCGAGATTATCTCATCCAATGGTATTATCTCAGGCGGTTCAATAGAATCTGACGTAGGGATTATTTCCAGAAAAACCGAGTTGCGCTCTCTTAATGAACAATTACTAACGCTCTCTGAAAGATTAAAGAGCATTGAACAGATTGAGTATAATAAACAATCCGAGATTAGTGAGACGGAACTTAATGCCCAGAAATTACGGGGCATCATTTATGAGCAATCTATTGCCTTAATAGACCTGAATAGAACATCAGAAGAATTAGAGAGACGAATCGCTCTTATCAGCAAAGAAACAGAAATCAATGAATTAGAACAATCTGATGTAGAACAGCAAATCCAGTCGCTTACAGATAGAGCCATCTCTACCGCTCAACTGGTTAAAGAACTGGAAAACTGCCTGCTAAAACTTCAGTCTGAAATAGAAGTCTTGAGTAATTCCAGTAGTGAATATCTCCAGAAAAAGCAATCTGTAGAATCTGAAATTACCGAACTAAAAGTCAATCAGGCAAAAACCATCTCTAACAGAGATTATCTTTTACAGACACAAGCCCAGTTAAATAATAATATTCAACAGTTAGAAGAGGAACTGGAGAAGTCAGTTAAAATGATTGCCCTAATCCAGCAGAAGATTACAGAACTTTCTGACCAGAACAAATCAGATGAGGCATTATTAGAGCAATTATCAACCGAGCAGGAAGAAACTCAATCAGTTGTGGGTGAGATTAAAATAAGGATGCAGAAACTCAAGGATGATTTTTCCAATCTCAAGACCGAAGAAGATACGATACAGAATGAAATTGACACCATACAGGAGAATATTAATGAGGTTAATCTTCAGGAAAGAGAAATCACCTTCAAGATGGAAACTATCTGCGAGAAACATAAAGAAGAAACTCAATCAGACCTCAACGAATTATACGCCACTTATCCCGCTACAGCGGGACAAACCGCACAGGCAGAATTTCAAAGCCCAGAGACTTTTCAGCAGGTCAGCAATTCCATTGAAGAATTAAAGGGTCGTCTGAGCGAGATGAAAGATGTTTCTCTTTCTTCTATAGATGAATTGAAAGCACTTGAGGAGCGTAACAGTTCGCTGGGAACACAGGAGCAGGATTTAATAAAGTCTAAAGAAGCCCTGCTGGAATTTATCAGAAAGACTAACAAAGAATGTCGTGAACGATTTTCCGCAACCTTTGAAGCAGTTAATGAGAACTTTAATCAACTCTTTAGAAAACTATTCGGTGGTGGTAGGGCTGAACTTGTTCTGGAAAGCCAGCCTCCGCCGGAGGCGGATGAGCCTCAGGCTCAAGATACTTCTACAACTCAGGCAATAGACGCTGGGGAGGTGATTGGCACGAATGTGTCCTTAAATATTACTTCTCCAAGGCGGAATGATATTTTTGAATCAGGGATAGATATTATCGCTAAGCCACCGGGTAAAGAGCCGACTTCTATAAAACTACTTTCAGGTGGCGAAAAGGCACTTACAGCATTAGCATTGATTATGGCAATATTTAAACTCCAGCCCAGTCCTTTTTGTGTAATGGATGAAGCGGATTCGCCATTAGACGAAAATAATACTGACCGTTTCTGCGCCCTGATAAAAGAATTTACTCAAGGAACCCAGTTCATCATTATAACCCACAATAAAAGGACAATGCTTTCTGGCGATGTGCTCTATGGCTTAACTATGCCCACCGCTGGTATTTCCAGGAAAATATCCATCAAAATGGATGAAGTAGATAAAATCCTTCCTCAAGAGTCACCCCGTTAGAAGTCACTCCCGCCAAAGGCGGGAGGGCGGTCGCCTCGGGCAACCTACTTCTAACGGGGTTCATCTGTCCCGTCTTGATAAACCATGCCACAGAAATGAAACCACAGACCCAGCACACTCCACGAACCCTGACGCCCCCACCCGTACGGGCGGGCGGAACGGGTAAATTATGTGCTGGGTTATTTGAGGTTCAGGATATAGTCCTCCCATTGTCGCTCCATTACCTCCAGTGATACCTTAAATGTTTCCTCAAATAGTTTCTTGTGTGTTTCGGGGTCTGTAAAACCCTTCTTTTTTATCGCTTCAAAATATTGGTTAAAGGCATTCGCGTATAGACCATTTTTGTAGTTTATATAGAAATAAATTAAACTCCAACTGTGAGCATACTCATAACTGGTAAAAGCGAGACGGATATTAATCACCTCCTCAAAGGTGGAGATGGTCTTTTTCTCTATGCGACGGCGTATATTATTTAATCTTTCCTGATTTATAATATTGGTCTTGAGAGATGTCCCCTCAAATCTGCTTGCCTCGTAATAAGATGCCAATCCTTCATTAATCCAGAGCGGGACATCAACACCAGCAACAAGATGGACAAACTGATGAGTTCCTTCGTGGAGCAATACCGAAGTGGTTCCCGGTGGCTGATAATATGTCATAATTCTGTCGCCCATATAAACCCCACCCGAGCCGAATGGTCCGCCATTCTTTTGGTATTCTGCACTATCCTTGAAGACAAAGACCTTCAGTTTCCATCTCGGCTCCTTGTAATATTTGAATATCTTGCATGCCTCAAAATAGAAGCATTCCATCAGGAAACAGATATCATCAAGGGCATCCTGTGTCAGGTTTGCTTTAACAATATAGTGGTCGGTTTCTTTGGTACGCGCCTGTTCCCACGGGAGTTTTTCAGCATCAGCCACGGGCTTGTCTATAATGCCTTTAGGCGCCAGGAGTTTCTTGAGTTTTTCCAGATTCCGCTCGTAAAATTCCAGTCGCTTCTGTTCCTCAAGGGTAACCCATTTGCCGTTAACATTGACATATCCCTTAGCCGTCATCATATCATCATAGGGCATCCATTCTCCCTCATACTTAACATAGCCCTTTTCCAGATATGATTTGTCTTCGGCAGTGATTATCTGTCCCTCGTATTCGGCAAAGCCACCCGGAGGCAGAGGTATGTTTCGGTAACGGGCGATAAAGCGGCTGATTCGCTCCTGCTGTTCGGGGTAGTATTTCAAGCACCTGACCAATATCTTCTCGCCTTCTTTAAGAAGATTATGGTTGTAACAGAAAAGCGCTGAATAGAAATAATCAGTTTTAGACAGGTCTTCGGGCAATATTTTATAAACTGATTTCGGGTCTATGTCCTTCCATTGCCGTTTATAAACACTACCACTTACGCCTGGGATGGCACCTGTAAATCCGTTTTCATCCGCCTTATCTATGTAGAAAGTTTGATTATTTATAATTATTTTCTGCCGTTGCCCTCTCTTGGATAGACCTTTTACAGAATTATTAAAGAATGTCATTTCGTCTTTCAGGTCTTGCAGATAATAATTCAGGTCAGATTTTAATTCCTCGTCCTTGACGGAATTCAGGAAGGTTGTAAGAGAAGCAATTGCATCGGCATACTGATAGGCGCTGACTTTCTGGATGATTTGGGTCTTCTGTTGGCTCCAGAGTGTTTCTTCAGTGGATAACTCACGGCTTGAATCTGACGAGAGGACAAGAAGACTACAAAAGACCTGTAGAATAAGAGCAATCAATCCCGCTAAGGCGGGTGAGCGCCACTCTACGAACCCTGCCGCCTTTGGCGAGCCTCCCGCCATTAGGGCGAGGTTC
>JASEHY010000082.1 GCA_030018555.1 Planctomycetota bacterium | reverse complement strand
CCCTTCGGGGCTCTCGCAATGACAAAAGAGGGGTTTGTCAACAGTCTCAATTTATGTGCTGGGCGACGGTTAATGCGGGATTTGCTATTGGCCCAGTGGGTGATATTCGGACAGGCACCTTATCGTATCCTTTTAATAAATTTCTGATAAAGGAATGAGACGGCTATCAGAATTACACCCAGCACAATGAAAGAAGTAATGCGGTATACCGGCTCTAATTCCGCAAGGTCATATAGGAGAACCTTGATAATTGTAGCCGCAAAAAGTATAAATGATGACCATCTGATAAGAGATATCTTCCCCCTGATTCCAATCACCACCAGAATAAAGGCATATAAAGTCAATCCTATTGAAAGTGTTCTCTGCATTAAGCCCTCGCGTCTATCCGACTCTACACTGCGACCCCACTCAGAATAATTATAATAAGACATTGTTTCCATATTAATAATCCAAAAACCTATAAGTATCGTTAAAATAGTCAATACAACCGGAAGAACCCGTTGTTCATCTGGGTGCAGGGAATCCTTGTGCTTGAAATATAAATATGTAATAGAGAAAATACTGTTTAATGAAATTATGAATGTTAAAAACCTTTCATTAAGTATTACTACAAAATTTCCATAATCTATGTTAGCCGATTCTATAAACATTAGTCTAATAAGGAGCAATCCGACAATCAGCAATCCTCCTATACGCGTTGCTAAACTACGTGTCTGGAAAGAGAGCCAGACAAGTATTGATGCCTCCACTGCCCAGGCGATGGTAATCCACTTATGTTCTAACTGAATCGGAACCGTTAAAGTAAGAAATGTGAGGGCAATTCCCAGAAGAACCAAAATCAGGTATCTGTCTTCTTTATTTCTTGTCTGGGCAAGGCGCGCTAAAGATAGATAAATTCCAACCATCAATAAGGCATACAGCCCCATATAAGGGACGTAGTTATGATGAAGCAAACCGTAACTCGTGCCGAAATACCAGGACGGCGTGCCTAAAAGCATTACCAAATCACCAAACCCTGTCTTCTTACGATGAATTATATTGTGAAAAAATGACAGAAAAGCAAATATGATGAAGAATACACTCAGGAAAAATATTGTTCCGAATAATTTTGCCTCTGTGTAATGCCGTCCATACCATCCGAAAAACATTATTACGGTAAGAACAAAGGCAAGATAATCCAGCAAACGCCATTTCTTAAAATAGGCAGTTATCAATATCCCGATATCAAGTAAGACGATATAAGAAAATAAGGCAATTTGGTTATCCTTACCTGTGGACATCAATACCGGCGTAAGGAATCCGCCAATAAGTGCCAGTACCGCAAGGGACTTTGCGTCATAACGAACTGATAATGTTATTCCGGTTATAGTAACCAGAATCATAAAAGCAAATGCTAATGCCTGTGGGATTAGATGATAATATCCGAAACCGGCATAGATAGACAAATAAAGGATTGCCAGACCGCCCGCCATTAAACCCCAGGCGGGGATTTTGTATTTCTTCCCCGCTGAATAATGTCCACCCACAATCAGCCCTAAACCGATTATTATGCCGATTATCACCCGCCCTGTCTCGCCAACCCATTGATTATCAATGGCATATTTAAGAAAGAATGCTATTCCAAGAATTAGTACTATGACTCCTATCCAGTTAAAATACTTTGTTCCTATCCTTGATTCTATATCTAAAATCTCCTTCTGCTGACGGGGTTGTTCTGCGGGTTCTTCTCTCGGCTGCCTGCCTGTCCCGATGTCCATCGGGACGCAGACAGTGGGTGGTGGGCTTACCATACTCGGAATTGAGACGGGCTCCACAAAAGTTGCTTTCGCGAGCGCTGGAGATGGGGGCAGTTCAACCTTTTCCTCTATCCCAACCTTCGCTGGCGGTTCAGGACTGGTTATTTGCCGTTCTCTTTTTATGCCCAGATGTTTCTCTATCCCGTCTAACCTATCTAAAATCTCCTTCTCCAGAAAATTCAGATACTGGATAATGCGTGCGATTTTATCTTCGTGATTATCTTTCATATCTAAATTATGCGTAAAAACAATGCTATTGTCAAGATATTTTTATTGACTTGTGAAAGCGACTTCTATAAAAAATATCTTGACAATACCGCTATTATTTGCTTTCTACTAATAATTGATAGAATTCTATCCGCCGACAAAGGGTTCAAATTGAACGAAGGGAGTAAGATTTTATGTTTGATAAATTCACAGACCGTGCGCGTAAAGTAATGAGTCTGGCAAGAATGGAAGCACAGCGGCTTTCTTGTGAGGCAATTGGCACAGAACATATGCTGTTAGGTATCATCCGTGAGGGTTCCGGTGTTGCCGCCAAGGCACTGGTGAATCTGGATATAGATTTTAAGAAGATTCTTGATGAGATAGAGCGGATGGTTAAAACTGAGCCACGACAGACCGCAACGGGCCAAATACCATTCACGCCCAGAGCAAAGAGGGTTCTTGAATTCGCTCACGAGGAGGCACTTCATTTCAATCATGATTATATCGGCACGGAGCATCTTCTTTTAGGATTGTTGCGTGAAGAAGAAGGTATTGCCGCCAGAGCCCTGATAAAAGTTGGAGTGAAGTTAAGTGATGTTCGTGAGGAAATAATGACTATTCTCAGCGGTGGAATTCCGCCATTTGCTCAGGAAGAAGGTGAGGGGCAGGAGCATGAAGGACGGGCAACTGCTAAAACCGGTGGACGCTCTTCTGCCACTCGTACCAAAACACCCGCTCTTGATACTTTTGGAAGAGACCTGACCGAACTTGCCAGAAGCAATCAACTTGACCCTGTTATCGGACGAAAACGCGAAATAGAGAGATTACTCCAGATTCTCTGTAGAAGAACCAAGAACAATCCCGTCCTTTTAGGTGAAGCAGGTGTGGGCAAAACTGCTATTGTGGAAGGATTAGCAATGGATATCGTCAGTGGTAATATACCGGAATTACTGAAGGATAAAAGAATCGTCATCCTGGATTTAGCGCTGATGGTCGCCGGCACCAAATACAGAGGACAGTTTGAGGAACGAATCAAGGCGGTAATGAATGAGGTTCGTAAGAACAAAAATATTATCCTTTTTATTGATGAACTTCACACGTTGGTTGGTGCCGGTGGCGCAGAAGGGGCGATAGATGCCTCTAATGTGTTAAAACCAGCCCTTTCCAGAGGTGAGATGCAATGTATCGGCGCAACTACTCTTGACGAATACCGTAAGTATATAGAAAAGGATGGTGCTCTGGAGCGTAGATTCCAGACCGTGATTATTGACCCGCCGACCAGAGAGGAAACCTTACAGATACTCAATGGCTTAAGGGATAAATACGAGGCGCACCATCGCGTCCATTATACGGACGAGGCTCTTAAACAATGTGTGGAACTTTCTCATCGTTATATCACCGGCAGACATCTTCCTGATAAGGCGATAGATGTGCTGGATGAGTCCGGCGCCCGTGTTCGCCTTCAGGCAAATGTCAAACCGCCTGATTTGAAAGAATTAGAAGACCAGATAAAACAAATAGAGAGAGAAAAAGAGTCGGCCATTAGCGCACAGGAGTTTGAACTCGCCGCATCTCTTCGTGATAAAATCCAGAAAGCACGCAAACAAAAGGAGGATGCCCTTAAAGAGTGGAAAAATAAAGAAACAGAAAAGAGCGGAAAAGTGGATGAAAATATTATCAGCGAGACCGTAGCAAGAATGACCGGTATCCCACTTTCCAGATTAGAGAAGAAAGAAGCAGAGAGACTACTAAAATTAGAAGAAGAACTTCATAAAATGGTGGTCAGCCAGGACGAAGCCATTTATACGGTAGCCAAGGCAATCAGACGCTCCCGTTCTGGTCTCAAAGACCCCCGTCGTCCCATAGGTTCATTTATTTTCATCGGTCCGACCGGCTGCGGAAAGACACTTCTGGCTCGTGCATTAGCCAAAGTAATGTTCGGCGAGGAAGATGCCCTTATCCAGATAGATATGTCCGAGTATATGGAAAAACATAATGTTTCCCGTCTTATCGGCGCACCACCGGGATATGTCGGCTACGAAGAAGGCGGACAACTCACTGAAAAAATCAGACATCGTCCCTATGCGGTCGTTCTACTTGACGAAATAGAAAAAGCACATAGCGATGTCTTTAATATGCTCCTTCAGGTGATGGAAGAAGGCAGACTTACGGACAGTTTCGGAAGACATATTGATTTCAAGAATTGTATCCTGATAATGACTTCTAACATCGGTGCGGAGATTATTAAAAACCAAGCCACTTTGGGCTTCAAAAAAGCCACCGCTGACGCCTCATATGAAGGAATGAAAAATATCCTATTGAAAGAGGTTGACAAACACTTCCGCCCTGAATTCCTTAACCGATTAGATGATACTATAGTCTTTAAGAGTCTTACCAAAAATGACCTGAGGAATATTGTGAATATAGAGATGGAGCGGGTGATTGCCAGAATGAAAGAGCGTGACCTTACTATTTCACTTGAACAGGATGCGCTGGAGTTTCTGATTGAACAGGGATACAATCCTGATTTCGGTGCCAGACCACTTAAAAGGTCAATTGAGAAACTTATTGAAGACCCTCTTTCTGAACAAATTCTCAGAGATGAGTATAAGGGCTTTAATATGGTCAAAATAAAGGTCAAGGATGGCCATTTATACTTTGATGCCTGCCGAGCCAATGACGAGCCGATGCTCTGTAAGACAGGTGAGGAAACAGCGAAGTCATAAAAGCATAGAGTGTAGAGATTAGGGCAAACTCTATGCTTCCCGCTTCAGCGGGACCATACGCTCTACGCTAATCCAATGCTTAAACAGGCTCTTATTATCCTTCTGATTATTCTAATCCCACTCCTGACTCTTATCTTCGCTACTATTTACCACTTTTCGCCATCATATCTAAACCACACTTTTATGGGTGGATTCCCTGCTCTTTTAACCGCCTTTAGTTCTCTCTGTGCTATATACTGTATTTGCTTGGTCGTTCTCTTTTTCGTTGTCAACCAGTCAAATAAATCTTTGTGGATTAAAAATGTTTCACACCAGAAAAGTCAGGAGGACATTATCAGGCAGAATAAGATTCTTTCGTCCAGAGTTGACTTGCTTTCTGCAACCAGAGAGATTTCTCTTATCATCACGCATGAGGTTGACTTTCGCACTATTCTTACTAAATCGCTGGAAATCATCAGTTATTTTATAACCTCAAGTCTGACGACAAAAATATCTGATGAGAAAGAGAGCATCACTATCTTTCTAAAGGATGAAATCTCAGGACGACTTACCCCGCAGGCACAACGTAAAAGTATAGAGGTGATATTTGAGGACGAATTAACATCAACAATGGTTGACTGGCGTAATGTCAATGAATCACTGGAACACAGCAGGTTATTCTTTTCTGCCGATGGCGAGGTGATGGATTTTACTATTCCGCTTGTTGCTGACCGCGAGACAATAGGGGTGCTTAAAGTAAAAACCCTGTTAGATAAGCAGGAGAAAGAGGAAGTGATAAAACACCTTCAGGATAACCTTCTGGAACTGGCACGGGTCCTGGCGCTGGCGGTCAAAACGCCCCTCCTCTATAATCGCGCTATTACCGATGGTCTAACCGCACTTTATACCAAACGGCATTTATTCACCGAATTACCGCTTTATATAGAAATCAGCAAACGTCACGGAATACCACTCTCTGTGGTGATGTTTGATATTGACCATTTCAAGAATATCAATGATACTTATGGCCATCTGACCGGCGATATGGTGCTCAAAGACATCTCATCTATACTCAGAGAAACCTTAAGAGCCACCTCAACTGCCTATCGTTATGGCGGAGAGGAGATAACGATTATTCTACCGCATACCTCAAAAGAGCAAGCCCTTGCATTCGCAGAGAGACTGCGTAAAAGAGTGGCAAACCATTCATTCCTCACCGAGCGAGGTGAGAAAATAAAAGCGAGTATCAGTTTAGGCGTGGCGGAATACCAGCCCGCAATGGCTGACTTTAAAGAACTGCTCTCTCAGGTGGATATGGGACTTTATCGTGCCAAACAGCAGGGCAGAAACCAGACGGTGACGGTATGATGTCCCTTACGGGACTTTTTTATTTATCCCGAGTCCCCCGATGTTACATCGGGGGACGAGGGATTTTACCCGCCAGAATACCCCGCCCTTCA
>JASEHY010000081.1 GCA_030018555.1 Planctomycetota bacterium | reverse complement strand
GAACCTCGCCCTGGTGGGCGGGAGGCTCGCCCTTCGGGGCGGCGGCGAGGCGGGCGAGGCGGAGCGGGCGCCCGTATGGGCGGCGCTCCGTAAGGGGTAAAAAGGATTTTCCTATACCATCAAATCAATCCTATTATCTTTCTGATAACCCATTCCGCAGAGATAACAAGAAGGAAGATGAGAAATATCATCGGGGTGTCCCACAGGTCATCTTCCTTTGTCTCGGTATAAATAATATCACTTGTCGGTTTAATAAGATTGGGTAGTTTGTCTGTCTCGGTAATCTTCAGGAATGCTCCTTTTGTGCGATGGGCAATATCTTTCATCAATTCAATATTCGGTAACGGCCTTTCATATTCCCTTTGAGGATAATTGACCTGAAATGAGGTATAACTTGTTTCTGGCGCCGAAGCGCCATGGCGCCCTAATGGCGCCACTTCCTTCCCATCGGTGGAATCTAAACTGCCGCTGATTTTATACAAGCCGGTTTTACAGGGGATAAAGGAGCCCTCATAATACCCTTCTTTATCTGCGAGAGGGCTGAGCGATATTTTAACAGCCGTCGTGCCTAATCCCTCCAATTCTTCTCCAGATACCTCAAAGAATGGACGTTTGAGTGGCTTAAAATCAGTGTCATATAATCTGAGCATTATCTTAACGGTTTCTCCTGATGAATACTTTGGTTTATCGGTCTTGATTTGTATTCGTCTGGTGCCGAGTAATCTTCCACCTCTTAAATACCTGATGACCTCTCTCCAGAAGTTATAAAAATATTTATCTGCCGAGAGAGAGCACCATCGCCAGGTTTCATCTGTGGCGATTAGAAAGGTTCTGCCCTGTCCATAGAACTGGGTGGCGATAATAGGTCTTAATCCAAACTTATTAGAGAGAACAGGGTGAGTGGCTAGGACCCGGGCCGCTGGTTTGGCTTTCTTGAATGGATGGAACCAGAAGAAGCCGGGCAGTAATTCCCGGACGGTAGAATTGCGTGATGGATTATCTTCCATTCGCATTATGCTGTCCGAAAAACCTTCGGGTGTGAGTTTGGGTTTAAATGGCTCTGTAGTCCTTTTTGACGAAGTAAAGATATAATCATCATCTTCCAGAACAAGGGGAAGCAAATCCAATAGTGGTGTCTTTCTAAAACGTTCGGGATTAAATCGCTCACCGCAGACAAAAACTATGCCGGCACCCATTTCATCCACAAAACGTTTAATATTCTCAAACAATTTAATGGTATGAGCAGATAGATGCTCCGGAGCCACATCACCCCAGATAATGACATCATAGTTAAAGAGTTCTTTTGCCTCAGCGGGGAACTGCGTTAGCGGGACAACACCGGATGAAGCATCCTGCGGAAAATCAGGGTCTGCGGAAACAAGAAATGTTGCTGTTCGTATGGTAGTATCACGAATCAGGGCATTCTTGAGCCGGCGATATTCCCAGCGCGGATAGGACTCCACATATAATATCTTAATTGTATTATCAACCACCTTGAGATGATGCACTAAAGAGTTGTTTTCTTCTATAATCTCGTCTTTCTGCGGTAGAATCTTGATTTCATAAATATAATCACCCTGTTTTGATGGTTTGTATTTGATACTCTCAATCTGCCTGCCAGAAGGATGCAGTTTAATGTTTTCTTCACCTACTATTGTTAATTGTTTTTCTCCAACTGTTCTTTCCGAGAGGATAACCTTAACTGTTTCATCACCTGCGAAGCCGATGCTCTTTATGGTAAAATTAAAAGATAATTCGTCATAAACTATGCCAACATCAGGTGCAGATAGTTCTGATAGTTCTATATCTTTCTCCCGAAAGGATTCGGGACTGCCCACGAGAACAGTATATATCGGAAAGGTATAGCGACTCTGCTTGAAAGAATCTATAATCTCCAGAGGATTTTTGCCAATATTACTCTGACCGTCTGAAAGAAGAATGAGCGCACCAATAGAATGACCGCCTGATTCATTAATTAAATCGTTAATCGCATTGCCGATACCTGTGCTGTCTCCTTGTGCCTGAATATTATATTGACGGCTCAGTTTGTCATCCTCTGATTTCTCTATCAATTGAACAGGTTTCAGATAATTAGAAAAAGTATACATCTTAACCTTGAATTTTGCGATGAGTTTATCTAACAGCCCCACTTTTTGGTTGGAAAGAATCGCATTAACTATATCAATACGACTCATTGGTTTCTGAAGGTCTGTGTCTACACCAGTCAGGTTTGTTAGTCGCTTAATATAGTTACTTGAAAAATGTCTATCTTTGAGCCCCATACTCAAAGAGTCATCTATGAGAATTGCCAGTGTTGATTCTTTAGTAGTTGGTTTCTCTAAAATAGAGACGGGTTGGAAAAGGATAATGAGAGCGATAAGAATAACCGCAGAGCGCAGAAGTGTTAAAAACAGTTTGGGTAAGAAGCGGACGGATTGTCTTTCTTTTCGGTAGATTAGATATGAGAAGATAACTACCGCCGGGATAATTATCAGGGTCAGTAACCAGGTTTCCGGTGCCGAACGCCAGACAATACGCCATGTCTCATCAGTACCATGCGACCCTATGCCTACTTTGTTTAATAACCATGACATATTTTACAAATTGAGACTGTTGAAAAACCTTTCAACAGGCTCATCCTGAGCGAAGCGAAGGATCTCTCTGAGCACGATTATGAGACCCTTCACGGAGTTTACCCTGAGCCACTTCGCTACGCTCAGTGCCTTCGCCTATGGCGAAGGGTTCAGGGTGAGTCTGTTGACTTTGTCAACAGCCTCAAATTTCGGATTGCGGATTTCGGATTGATAAATTCGCCATCCGCAATTCGCAATTACAAATTATACCTTAAAACTTTGACGATTAGCAAGGTTTTTATTAGTATAAAACAACTATGAAAAGAGTAATCCTTATCGGCGACCGTAAAAAAGAGCGGGTTGCCACCGCCCTTAAAGAAGTTCAGGAGTGGTTGAGCAAACAGAATGTAAAAACAGTCGCTGTTGACCAGACCGGTCGGCTTGACTTAAGAAAAGTAAAGGCAGATATAATCATCGTCCTCGGTGGTGATGGTTCAATTCTTTCTACCGCCCGAAGATTAAACAATAATTCTATCCCTGTTATCGGTGTCAATGTGGGCAAATTCGGGTTTCTCGCAGAGTATTCACTTGACGAACTCAAAGAATCATTCCAGAGTTTGTTAAGCAAGAAGTTAAAAATATCATCTCTGATGATGCTTGAGTGTGCGATTTATAGGGATAATAAGAAACACGGTCCTTTTATAGCCCTGAATGATGTTGTGATTACACGCGGTAGTATTTCAAGAATGCTCTATTTCCGTCTTTTTATTGATGAGAGAGAAATTACTGTCTTTGGCGCTGATGGGGTAATAGTTTCCACGCCGGTCGGTTCTACTGCTTACTCGCTTTCTGCGGGCGGTCCGCTGGTTTCACCTACTACAGAATTATTCATCATAACGCCAATCTGTGCGCATACGCTCAGTATGAGACCTTTGGTACTTCCTGCTGACTCAACTATTGAATTGCGTCTGGCGGATGGAAGCGGACAGGAAACCATTCTAACAGTTGATGGTCAGGTCTCTATGTATCTTCATCAATCTGATAGAA
The DNA here is from genome assembly GCA_030018555.1 of Planctomycetota bacterium. GTDB lineage: Bacteria > Planctomycetota > MHYJ01 > JACQXL01 > JACQXL01 > Yes70-35. The sequence continues at coordinate 2,627 of JASEHY010000081.1, read as the reverse complement.
TAATCCTCAGAAAATCAAAAGCATTGTTCAGATTGGTCAGACCGGAAAAGAGGACTTTTTACGAGACACTTCGTGAGAAACTCCACTGGGGCGGTCAACCTCACTCCCAAAGATTCAAATAACACCTAAAAATGAGTATCTTCAAGGCATATGACATTCGTGGTAAGTATCCATCAGAATTAGATGAAGCCAAAGCCAGGGCAATCGGTTGGGCTTTAGTGCAGTTTCTCCACTCTGCGTTATGCGTTGTGCGTCCTCCCGACAGAATTCGTCGGGAAGACCCAAGACCCAAGACGCTATCCATCGTCGTAGGCAGAGATTTTCGTGTTTCTTCACCAGCACTATCTGCGAATCTTATCAAGGGCTTATTGGAAGGCGGCGCAGAAGTAGCCGATATCTCTGAGGTTACCACGCCAATGTTATATTTTGCCTCCGGTTTCTATCACTTTGACGCAAGTGTGATGGTAACCGCTTCTCATAATCCACCCGAATATAATGGCTTCAAGATATGCAGAGAGAACGCCATTGCCCTCTCGGAAACCACCGGCCTACGCGATATTGAAAATACAGCATCTCGCTATAAAAAATCCTCTGATAGAAAAATGCCTCCTATAAAGAGATTCAATATTATAGAAGATTATAAAAAGTTTATTCTACGATTTATAAGATTTAGCCATTCAAAGAAACCTATAAAAATAGTAGTTGACACTACTAACGGAAGTGTCGGTCCTGTCTTTGATGAGGTCTTTTCCGCCGAACCCACTGGGTCTGGCGGAAAGGGCACAATGATACTGGATATAGTTCGTTTGTTCTTTGAGCCAGACGGTCGTTTCCCTAATCATGAACCTAACCCGATGAAAGACGAGAATGTTATTGACCTCAAAAGTGCTATTAAAGAGAGAAAAGCCGATTTAGGCGCAGCATTTGACGGCGATGGAGATAGAGTAATATTCTTTGATGAAAACGCTAATCGTATCCAGAATGATTTAATCACCGCGCTCATAGCCAGAGAATGCTTAAAAGAACATCCAGATGAACATATTGTCTATGACCTTCGTTCCAGCAGGATGCTAAAAGAAGAGATAGAAAAAATGGGCGGTAAGGGAGTGCGCGAAAGAGTCGGACACGCCTTTATCAAGGCAACAATGCGAAAATACAATGCCCCTTTTGGCGGAGAACTTTCAGGTCATTACTATTATCGCGACAACTTCTTTGCCGATTCAGGATTAATAACTTTTATTTATCTTATTAATATCATTGCCAGAGAAGACAAGCCCATCTCTCAAATCATTCAACCATTACAGAGATATTATTCCTCAGGTGAACTCAATTTTGTGGTTCAGGGCAAAGAGGAAAAGATGAAGCAGATAGCCCGAGAATTTTCAGACCGCAAGCCAGATTACTTAGACGGCATCACTATAGAATATCCGGATTGGTGGTTTAACCTGAGACCATCAAATACAGAACCTCTTTTAAGATTGAATATTGAAGCGGACACCCCCGAAAAATTGGCACTATACAGACAAAAGATAATAAATATGTTGGTGTCCTGTTGAACAATTCTTTAACAACCACTACATCCTGTATTTTTCCTTTACCCGTCCCCTACCTTTAGGGGTAGGGGGAAAGAAGAGAGAGGGCATAAGAAATCGGCGGAAATCTAAAAATTCCCCTTGACAAAAATAGATATTTATGCTAATATACTCAATTCTCTATCTATCGGGCGGGTGATTACAAAGTAATATCAGAAAATGTCTTCCGATGAACCTGCCCCCGAATGCTTTCGGGGTTCAGGCGGGTATCGGGGAACATAAGAGTCAGTAACTCTCCTGATGTTATATCGGTGGAGAGATTGCTCTAATGAGAGGGGGTGATAAATAAAAATGAACGGACTATATAGCCACGAAAAAATGGCACAGGAAATCCTTAACTTTATTAACGACGGAATGAAAGGAGTAAACAGAATGTTTGACCAACAGAAAATGGCACAGACGGTTCTCAACCTGACCAAAGACTATACCACCACAACAATGCATGTGATGAAGACTTCTATGGATATGTACGAGAAGACTATGGATGCGATGATGAAGCATGGTATACTTGCACAGGAAGAAGGCCAGAAACTGCTTAATGATTGGACGACTCGGGCAAAACAGGGCCAGCAACAATATTGGAACCTTATGGACGAGAATCTAAAGAAATGGGAAGGATTCTTTAGTCCTGACGGTTACAGTAGCCAGAAAAAGACCACCAAAAGTTAAATAGTATTCAGCAGAGGCAATTCCTATAGTGTGGCAGTTTCGCTTTCTTGTAGTGAGCGTAGCGAATCTAAGCGAAATACTGCCAACTATAGTCGGCTGTAACTCATCCCGCTTCAGCGGAATTCTAACAGCCTACTATCCCGTTGCCCTGAACCATGCCCTGGCGCCAGGCCAGGATTGATTCGGGGTCGGGATGAGTGACGAATTGCCTCTGTAAAAAATCATCCGCCCTTCCGATGACCCACCCCGATATTCATCGGGGCGGGTGAAATTCGCAGAACTACTCCTGCTTTTCCGCCAGAGGCGCCCCTATCCCTCTGACCCTTCCAGGGTCACCCTGTAGAGGGCGACGGGATCCCGTGAGGG
>JASEHY010000080.1 GCA_030018555.1 Planctomycetota bacterium | reverse complement strand
TAAGGGACTGCGAGCATAACGGTCATTATTCACGCTAACGCGTGAATAATTCGGGTTACAGGACAAGTTCACACAGATAGACACAGATTTTATCGGTGTAATCTGTGAAATCTGTGGTTTCAGGGCTAACCCTGACTAATACAACTCGTCTAATTCATCACCACCTGAAGGAAGTTTACCGTGTTTCTGGAGATATTGCTGTAAGAGTTCGCTTTCCTTCTTGGTATAGAACGGGTCTAATTCATACCGGAAATATTTTGCCTTCCCCCCCCCTTTCGTATTGTTAATCTGCTCTAAAAGAGCGTTCTGGAGATTTATCGTGCCTTTAATCAGAATTACATCCTTGTTCTCATTGAGAAGCAGATAAACGCCTTCCTTAGAAGGAACTTTTTGGATATATTCTTCAGTGAAGAGAAAATCCATTTCTTTGATTTCTGGTGGGAATATTACAGGTGATATTTTTAGCCGGAGGTCACACTGGAGACAACGACTAACTTCATACAATGCCTGTTCCTTGGTGTAGCCGAGTTCTATGAGGTTAAAATTATTTGCTCTCTGAGATAGATTTGTGGATGGCATTGCTACCCTTTGATACTCACAGAATTTCTCATCCTTACCCAGATAATCCTTTGCCAGAGGGATTTCTATCTCTCTATCAATAATGCCATCACCGCCGAGGTATTTATCAATATTCTCTGCTGCCTTTCTGCCTTCCGAGATACACTGAATAACAGAAGACGGATTATCTTTCACCTCACCACAGGCAAAGACATTTCCCATACTCGTCCTGAAATTCTCATCTGTTTTTAATGTGCCATCAGGGTTCCTTTCTAATGGCAGGTTATCTGTCTCGGGGACCTGACCAATAGTGATAATTATAAGGTTGCTGTGAATTGTCATCCTGTGGTCTTTATTGAAGGATGGGTTAAACTTGCCGGCATCATCAAAGACCCTTGTGCATTCCATAAACTCCAGAGAGAAAGTGTCTCCTTTCCTTCGGACTTCGCCCTCAGGACAAGTATCTTCACGGATGGTCTTTGGTCCCCAACCGCAGTTAAGGATAATGCCCTCCTCAAGTGATTGAGTAATTTCCCACTCGTGAGCGGGCATAGTTTCTCTTGATTCCAGACAGACGAGATTAACCTCACTGGCGCCCAGACGCCGGGCGCTTAAACAGACATCTATCGCAACATTGCCTCCTCCAATCACCATCACCTTCATCCCGCGAAGTTCATCTGTCTTTACTTTTCCGGCTTTAATATCCTTGAGAAATTCTATGCCGAAGCGGACATACGCCCGCCCATCGGGGCGAATCAAGGGATGCTTCTCTCCGCCCACGTCGGCGGTAAGTGGCAGTTTCTTTGGCTTTTGGGCACCGATGGCAAGGAGTATCGCCTTAAATCCCTGTTCCTGGAGTGATTGTAGCGTAAAGTCCCTGCCAAGTTTCTGTGAGGTCTTAAGAGTAATATTCTCGTTCAGTAGGTTCACGAGGTCATCCTGGAGTGCCTTGAGAGGCAGACGATATTCCGGGACAGCATATCTCATCATTCCGCCGAGTTGGTTATTTGCCTCAAAGAGCGTGACGGGATATCCCTTGCGGGAAAGGTAGAAAGCCGCGGCAAGTCCGGCAGGACCGGCACCGATAATGGCGATTGCAGATTGCGGATATTTGATTTTCCCCACGGGATAAACGGATTTCGCCCGTACGGGTCGGATTTCGGATTTAGAGTTTTCCATCGCATATCGTTTCAGAGCACAGATATCTATGGGGTCGTTTATCTCTTTGCGTCTACACTCCGTTTCACAGGGATGAAAACAAACATAGCCGAGAACAGATGGGAAAGGTACTTTATGACTGATAACCTCTTTTGCCTTCTCAATATTGCCTTCTTTTATCAATCTGATATAAGAAGGCACATCCATCCCGGCAGGACAATTGCCCTGACAGGGCACGAGCGATTTTCTTCCTTGCAGTGAGCCCTTATCCCTACGGGATCCTGTAAGGACAGGTAAACTCAACGAACCTGTATCAGCATCAGAGCAGGATATTTTATCCATCATCGCACCACTTGGACAGACCTCTACACAGGCGCCACAGAATTTACAACTAGAATCTCTCAGAGATGGTTCTCGGCTTCCCACGACAACTTTCCCGTTATGCAGGACAAATCCTAATGCGTCAACTCCCCTGAGGTTCCGACAGATTCTGACACAACGTAAACAGCCGATACAGAGGTCATAATTGCGTTTCACCAGAGGGTCGGCTTCTATAATCCTCTCATCGCCAGACGGAATATAACGCGGGGTTCCAAGAGGAATACCGATGTAAGAAGACACCTTCTGGATTTCACACCTGCCGAATTTGGGACAGCATCTTTCCGGGACAGGCACATTGCTGGAGCATTGGGTTAAACTACAGCCCTCCTGTTGGGCACAGGTTAAACAACTATGCGGATGTTGAGACAGGATTCTGGCGAGATTTTCCTGACGCGCCTGTTTGACTCTTTCGCTCTCTGTAACAACTTTCATCCCTTCTGTTACGAGAGTTGCGCAAGCCCTCTGGAGTTCTGTCTTCCCTTCTATTTCTACCAGACATAACTTACAGCCGAGTTCGTCGGTCCTGCCGGGAAGGGCTTGATGCTCAAATCTATTAGTCCCCTGATAGATGCTCGTAGAAGGAGTAATATCACCAGAATCCGCTCCTCCCTTCTGCGGGGAGCAGAACGAAGAATAATTATCAAGGTCAGGATGACTACACAGATGTGGAATATAGATGCCCGATTGTCCGCCAGAGGCGGATCCGGGCTGGGACGCCCGACCGTCCCTGGCCGTTGTGCAGGTTCGCTGAGCAAACGGGCAGGCTAATAGGCCGCCTCCGGCGGACAGAGCCGCATTAAGAACGGACTGACCTTCTTCAGCACTGATACTTTGGGAGTTTATCTCTATAGTTATCATGTTGCCCTATCATATAAAATCAGAGCATAAAATCAAATATTCTTTGTGTCCTTTGTGTCTTTGTGGTAGAATATATTGCTTATGCAAGATAAATTTGGCAGAGAAATAGATTATTTACGGGTCTCTGTTACTGACCGCTGTAATTTCCGCTGTCGCTACTGCCTGCCACCTGGTGGCTTTAGACCGCTTCTACCACCATCAGAAATACTCTCTTACGAAGAAATCATTGAGATAGTAAAGAGTTGTACAAAATTAGGGCTGACTAAAATCAGAATTACCGGAGGAGAACCTCTGATCAGACGCAACCTCCTCTATTTTTTGAGAGAGTTACTCCAGATTAACGGGATAGAAAAAGTTGCACTGACTACTAATGGTTATCTACTTGATGATTTTGCACAAGAACTGAGTAAAACAGGTCTGCACAGTATTAATGTAGCATTAAATTCGCTTGATAGATATAGATTCAAGGAAATTACAGGGGTTGACGGTATCAGAAAGGTTATTGCTGGTATAAAACATCTGCTAGACCTTGGGTTTAATAATATCAAAATTAATACTGTGGTATTAAGAGGATACAACGAAAGAGAAATATTAGATTTCGTTCTTCTTACAAAGGATTATCCTGTTGCTATCCGTTTTATAGAATATATGCCTTGTGGAGATTGGTCTCCCCGAAAGCATTCGGGAGGAATAGAAGGCAGTGAAATTATGGAGTATATCAAGGAAAATATCGGCGAATTGATACCAATAGAAAAACCTCTGGGCAGTGGTCCTGCCAGATACTTTTCCCTCCCGCCCACAAGGGCGAGGCTCTCGCCTCGTCTCCGCCCTCGCCTCGCTCCCGCGGCGGCGGAGCGGGGAGGCGGAGCGGGCGCCCGAACGGGCGGCAAGGGCGCTGTCGGTAAAATCGGGTTTATTCTGCCGGTGAGTCAGCCGTTTTGCGCAGGGTGTAATCGCCTCCGACTTACCGCTCAGGGTCATCTTAAATCCTGCCTCCTCTCAGAAGAGGAGATTGATCTGAAACCTATTCTGCGGGAAATACATAACCCGCAAGAGAGAAAGCAGGGATTAGAAAATGCAATAAAACAGGCAATCTTAATGAAACCTTATTCCCATTCACATCAAAGAAGCGGGATAATGTCCCGGATAGGGGGATAAAACTTACCGCAAAGACGCAGAGAACGCGGAGAGTAAAAGGTTATAGGTTAGCGGCTGTCGGTGAACGGTAATCGTTTCCAGTTGCCCAACCGATAACCGATAACCGTTTTTCGTCTCTGCGGTGAATATTAATTTTATGGCATTGACACATATTGATAAAAAAGGGACTATTAAAATGGTAGATGTCTCCGACAAGAACAAGACGCCCAGACGGGCGGTAGCATATGCAAGGGTTCTGATGAAACCATCCACTTTTAAGGCGATTACCTCAGGAAGAATACAAAAGGGTAATGTCTTAGAGACCGCACGACTCGCCGGCATTATGGCCGCTAAAGAAACTCATCGGCTAATTCCGCTCTGTCATCCAATAAATATCACCAGTATCCAGATAGATATTAAGCCCAAGAAACCGAATACCATAGAGATATTTACCTCGGTAGAAGGATATGACCGAACGGGCGTGGAAATGGAGGCATTAACTGCCTCGGCTATTTGCGGCTTAACTATCTATGATATGGCTAAAGCCATTGACCGCTCTATGAAGATTACCGAGATTAAACTGCTGGAAAAATCTGGAGGAAGAAGCGGGTTTTATAAACGAAAGAACTAAAGAACTTAAGAACATTAATATTTGTTTTTCAGTTCTTCCGTTTTTTAGTTCTTCAGTAATTATTATGGCTAAAATCGTAGGTGTGTGTATTAGTGACCGCAAAGGTATTCCCAAAAAGAATATCGGTTCCGCATATCTTGAAAGAGATTGTGGCATAAAAGAAGATGCTCACTCCGGCTCAGGGCATCGGCAGATTAGTCTACTCGCCAAAGAATCTATAGATAAATTCGTAATCCAAAATCTCCCAATGGGACATACTCCATCCGCAATTGGTCTCGGCTCTTTTGCCGAGAACCTTACCACCGAAGGCATAGACCTTAAAAACCTCGCTATCGGCACTGAACTGAAAGTGGGTGAGACTGTGAGATTACGAATCACCCAAATTGGTAAGGACTGTCATACTAAATGCGCTATATTCCGCAAAATAGGCGATTGTGTTATGCCTCTTGAAGGTGTGTTTGCTGAAGTGGTGCAATCAGGCACAATAAAAGTGGGAGATGAGATAATCGTAGAGTAAAGAGCGTATACTATTATTGTAATACTATATACTCTATGCTATACACTCCTCGCTTATTCTTGTCGTCTTCGTGGCACCCGTTCACCACCCGGAGTTCCTGGGGGAGCCACTTGCATCATACCACCGGGACCGCCGCCAAAGCCCCCCAAAATCCTGCCTACTGTTTTTTCATATTCCTCATACTGGTTGGGCAGAAGAATTGCCTTCACCTTTTCATTGGCTTCGGTCATAAGAGTTTGTCGTTTATTATTGAACTCTTCCCCACTTATATTTTGTTCGCGGAACTGGGAAAACAACTCTATTGCCTTGGTGCCACTTTCAGACAGGATTCTGGAGAATTCCTGTTGCTGGTAATCATTCAAATTAAGCGTCTTGCCAAAATCCGCTATTCTGCTTGTCATTCTGTCTAATAATTGCTTGGTAAAACGTTCCATCTGTTCCTTACGTTGCTTTTCCTGAATATTCTTTACTACCTCTTCTATCTTCTCCTGAAACACCTTTGCAAACTGCTGGTCTTTGAAGATTTCGCCGGAGAGGATTTGATTCAATAAAGGGTCTAATAGATGTAGGGGTTTATCGCCTTGTTCTGGTTTTATGCCTTTATCTAAGAGTACTGCTTGAATAATTGCTATGGTATCCTGTAGTTGCTTTTCTAATTTTGCAATCCTGACGCTCTGTGCCAGGTTATCCTCTTTAAGTCTCAGGACAAAATCCGTCTGTTTGAACAGAACATCCTTTAACTCTGCTAACTCGTTCTGTAATTTGGTAACATCTGATTTTAACGTGGGGTCTGCCGTGTTTTGTTGAACACCTTGAGATTTGTTGATAATCTCGCTCGCTTTAGACAATCTCTCGCCTATAGAATACGCTGAAACAACCATACTTGCCACCAGCAAAGACATAATAACAATCAAAACATATTTCATATCCTTCCATCCTTCACTAAAACCAACTAGATTCTATTTCTAATTGTCGCCTGCCGCCTATGGCGAGCCTCGCCCCGCTGGAGCGGGGCGGGAGGCAACCCTGATGCTTCTCTTCC